>NZ_PDJV01000014.1 GCF_004116465.1 Arcobacter sp. F2176 | reverse complement strand
CTTTATCTTTTTCAATTTATTTTTTTTTTTTTTTGTATTCTTTGTTTCAAATATTTTTTTAGCATTTATTATATCTCTTATTCTTTTGTATGCTAGTATATATTTTGTAGATAAAAAAAAGGCTTTTGAATAATGTTAACTTTAGATAAAAGAGTTTTAAATATTTTAGTAATTATAGGTTTAAGTTTTATTACATTTTATTGGACTTTTTTTATATTTCATCAAAAAGCACAAATAAATATTATTATAGGTGTTATATGTATAAGAATTATTGCTTCATTTTTGATTTATAAAGACTATTCATTATCTTGGAGCAAATCTACTACACGAACATTTTTAATCAAAAGTATAGTTTACCTTGCAGCTTTTGTTGTTTACTTACCAATATATTATGGAGAAGTTCGATTTGCTCTTCTTGCAAGTGAGCTTTTTTTATATCTTTTTTGTATAAACTTTTTGATGTATTCATATAACTACTTTGTAAATAAATGCAAAGTAGTAAAAGATAAAAGAATAGTGATTTATGGAGCAGGAAAAGCTGGAACAAAATTAGGTGAAGAGTATAGAAATAGTCAATATAATATAAAATATTTTATAGATGATTCTAAAACACTTCAAAAAAGAAGTATTGATGGTATACAAATACTTTCTAAATCTAAGTTAAAAAAAATAATTCAGATGCAAAAATATGACCTTTTGGTAATAGCAATGCCAAGCGCAAGTAAAAGTAGAATAAAATTTATTTATGATGAGTTAAGTCCATATTTTAAGACGATTAAAATACTTCCATCTTTGAGTGAAATACTACAAGAAAAAGATTACTCTACACAGTTAAAAGATATCTCTGTAGAAGATTTATTAGCCCGACATCCTAAAGATTTAGATAAAGACAAAATAGAAAATTTTATAAAAGATAAAGTAGTATTAATTACTGGGGCTGGAGGAAGTATAGGTAGTGAAATATCAAGACAGTGTAAAAAATTTGGTGCAAAACAACTTATTTTATTAGATCATAGTGAATTTAATCTTTATCAAATAACTGAAGAGTTAAGTAGTGACAATGTTGTTTCAGTTATGCAAACGGTTAGAAACTTTGGTTTTATTGAAAATACATTTAAAAAATACAAACCCCAAATAGTAATACATGCAGCAGCTTATAAGCATGTACCTTTGGTAGAAGATAATATTTTAGAAGGAATATCAAATAATATAATAGGAACCAAAAACTGCATAGATTTATCTATAAAATATGGGGTTGAGAAATTTGTGTTAATATCTACTGATAAAGCAGTACGTCCTACAAATGTTATGGGAACTACAAAGCGTATTTGTGAACTTTATGCCCAAAATGTGGTTTCTAATTCTACTGAAATAGTAGCTGTACGATTTGGTAATGTTTTAGGAAGTAGTGGAAGTGTTATTCCTAAGTTTAAATCACAAATTGATTCAGGTGGCCCTATTACAGTAACTCATCCTGATATTACTAGATATTTCATGCTCATCCCTGAGGCCTGTGAACTTGTTCTACAAGCAGCAAGTATAGGAAAAGGCGGGGAAATATTTATATTAGATATGGGTGAACCTATAAAAATAGTTGATTTAGCTAAAAAGATGATAGAACTAAGCGGTAGAGAAAATATACAAATTGAGTATTGCGGTTTAAGGCCAGGTGAAAAGTTATATGAAGAGTTACTTATAAATGACAGTGATAAGAACACAGATTATGACTCAATTACAGTTGCAAGTTCTACATTGTTTGATATAGAGCTATTAAATAAAAAGATTGAAGAACTTTTAGTAAGCGAAGATAAAATAAAAGTATTAAAAGAAATAGTTCCAGAATTTAATCACAAGTTAAATTAAGCCAATAACTTAGAAATAATTATTATAAATATCACTTTATGAAGTAATTATGAAATTTATAATATAATCGCACAATAACATAAAAGAATAGGATAAGTATTTGAAAAAGATTATTTTTAGTTTAGTTTTATTATTAAATTTCGCATTGGCTTCCGATGATAGTGGAACAGTAGATTTTTCTAATGAATTTAGTGAACCAAAAACTGAGATCTTTGATCCCTTAAGTGGTTATAACAGAGTAATGACTTCATTCAATGATAAAGCATATATATATGTATTTGACCCAATAACAAGAGGATATGTAAAGGTCATGCCAGAAGTTGCTAGAACTGGTGTTTCAAACTTTTTTAATAATCTTTTCTTTCCTATTCGATTTGTAAATAATTTATTACAATTCAAGTTTTCAAATAGTGCAGAAGAGTTGGGTAGATTTCTAATAAACAGTACTTTTGGATTGCTAGGTTTTATGGATCCTGCAACTACTGAACTACATTGGCAAGCACATAAAGAGGACTTTGGACAAACTTTAGGATTTTATGGAGTCGGTTCTGGATTTCCTCTTGTTTTACCACTTTTAGGACCTTCAAATTTAAGAGATACTTTTGGAATGGTTGCGGATGGGTATGTTTCTCCTTTAAATAACTTTGGAGATGATACTATAAAATATAAAATTCCTAATAACACTGAAGAGACTTCTTATTTGGCTATTGGAAGACATTTAAATGAAAACTCTTTTAATATTGGAAGATATCAAGATATTAAAAAAGATGCAATCGATTTATATCCTTTTTTAAGAGATATTTATGAACAAAAAAGAGAAAAAGAGATTAAGGAATAATTTGATGATAGGCAATAAATTTTTAATTCTACTTTTCTCATTATTGATTCTTTCAAAGAGTTTATTTGCAATTGAAGAATCTAAAATAAAAGATGTGATGCAAGAAAAGATTGATAATGTTATATTAATTTTACAACAAAAAGATAAAACACTAAAAGAAAGAACAGATAAGATTTTTTCTATTATGGATGCTCTTTTTGATTATAATGTTATGTCTCAAATTGCATTGGGAAAAGATTGGAATAGTTTATCAAGTGATGAAAAAGCTGAATTTACAAAGCTTTTTGAAACAAAATTAAAAAACTCATATATTGATAAACTGGATCTTTATACAAATCAAAAAATACAAATTGATGGTATAGATAAATTAAATCCCAAAAGAATTAGACTAATAACATATCTAATTGGAAAAGATGAAAAGTATGAGATAGAGTACAAATTTTATAAAAAATCAAATGATGATTGGCTTATTTATGATGTAAATATTATCGGAGTTAGTATTATGCAAACATATAGACAACAGTTTGCTGGATATTTGAAAAATAAAAGTTTTAAAGATTTATTGCTTACTTTAAATACAAAAACAAATAATTAATGAAATCATTTTTTGATAAATTTATCTTAAACAATCCTAAAAAAGTTTTAGTAGCTCTTCTTTTACTTATATCTTTTTTAGGATACTACGCTACAAAACTACAAATAGATGCCTCTTCAGAAACGCTACTTTTAGAAAATGACAAAGACCTAAAACTAACAAGAGAAGTTAATAAAAGATATAAAAATAGGGATATTTTAGTTTTAACTGTAAGTCCTAAAAATGACTTATTATCAAAGAGTAGTTTAGATTTGATAAGAGATATTTCAAGTGATTTAGAAAAACTCCCAAGAGTAGAATTAGTAACATCAATTTTAACTGTTCCTATGCTCGAATCACCTGTTAGAGAGATAAAAGACCTTGTTGATAAGGTAAATCTTTTAGAAGATAAAGATGTCGATAAGAAACTTGCAAAAAAAGAATTTCTTACAAGTCCTTTGTATAAAAATGCCCTTGTAAGTAGTGATTTTAAAACCACATCAGTAGTTATAAATCTAATTAGAGATGATGAATATTTTGACTTTTTGGACAAAAGAAATGCTTTAATTAAAAAACAAAGGGATGGAACTATTACTAACCCTGAGGCTATTGAACTTGAGAGCGTAAAAAATGAGTTCAAAATATATAGAGATAAACTTAGAAAAGCAGAACATCAAAATATTTTAGATGTAAGAACAATAATAAAAAAATATGACAATCAAGCAACACTATTCCTTGGTGGAACTAGTATGATTGCTAATGATGTTATTAGCTTTGTAAAAAATGATTTAGCTGTTTATGGAACTACGCTTGTATTTATTTTGATTTTTGTTTTATGGGTAATATTTAGACAAGTTATTTGGATAACTCTACCTATATTAATTTGTATATTATCCGTTATTGCAACTTCAGGAATATTGGGGCTATTTGGTTGGGAGATTACTGTTATCTCATCTAATTTTATTGCGTTACAGTTAATAATTACTATTTCAATTGTGTTACATCTTATAGTACGATATAGAGAGTTAAGCGGAAGATTTGTACATGCTAGTCAATATAAATTAGTAATTAACACAATTCTATCAAAATTAAATCCATCGTTTTTTGCAATTATCACCACTATTGCTGGTTTTGGTTCATTGGTATTTTCTGGAATTGTACCTGTTATAAATCTTGGTTGGATGATGAGTGCAGGTATTGCAATGTCTTTGTTTATTTCATTTATTGTTTTTCCAACAATTTTAATAATGAGTGAGATAAAAAGACCCCACAAAAAACTTGAAAATCATTCTTCTTTGACTTCTTTTAGTTCATATATAGTAGAAAATAAATCAAAATACATTTTTATTGGAACAGCTTTGATTATTGTTTTTAGTTTAACTGGAACTACAAAATTAAAAGTTGAGAATTCTTTTATTAATTATTTTAAAAAAGATACACAGATATACAAAGGTATGGAAGTAATTGACAAAAAACTTGGTGGAACAACACCATTAGATATTATCTTAGATTTCAAAGTTGAAAAGAAAGCTAAAAAAGAGTCTTCTTCTGATGATTTCTCTTTTGAAGATGAGTTTGAATCAACTTCAAATGATGCCCAGTATTGGTTTACAGAAGATAAGATGGCTTTGATTATGAAAGTACACAATTATTTAGAAAGCCTAGATTCAGTAGGTAATGTTCAGTCTTTAGCAACACTATTAAAAATAGGCAAAACTTTAAACAAAGGTGAGCCTCTTGATGGTTTTAAATTAGCTCTTTTATATAACAAATTACCTGAAAAATACAAGAATCTAATACTGTCTCCTTATATAGATATTAAGAAAAATGAAGCTAGATTTAGCCTTAGAATAATAGATTCAAATCCAAATCTTAGAAGAAATGATTTTTTAAATAAGATTAAAAATGATTTAAAAGAAATGATTCCACAAAGTGAAGCAAGTTACAAAGTAACTGGAATTATGGTTTTGTATAATAATATGCTCCAATCACTTTTTAATTCTCAAATCAAAACCTTAGGATTTGTAATTGCTATTTTATTCTTGATGTTTATTATTTTATTTAGATCAATAAAAGTGGCACTTATTGCTATTATTACAAATATTGTACCTATTGGTATTGTATTTGGAATAATGGGATGGCTTGGAATTCCTTTGGATATTATGACAATAACAATTGCTGCTATTAGTATAGGAATAGGGGTTGATGATACTATTCATTATATACATAGATTTAAAGAAGAGTTTAAAGTTGACCATGATTATATTGAAGCTATGAAAAGATCTCATGCAAGTATTGGTTATGCTATGTATTATACTACCTTAGTAGTAGTACTTGGTTTTTCTATTTTAGTTTTATCAAATCTTATACCAACTATTTATTTTGGATTATTAACTGTAATTGTTATGATTGCAATGTTATGCTCAGCTTTACTTCTTCTTCCTCGATTACTAATTATTTTCAAACCATATAGAAAATAATTAGTTTTCTATATTTCTCTTATATTTTTTCTTTTTTGATACTACTTTGATACTACTTCTAGTTATAATAAATAATTAAATGAATTTTTTATTTATTATAATTAAAGTAATTTAAATCAAAAAAAATAATTAAATTACTTATTAATTTGAAATTTTCACTATTTTTATAGTCTCAAATTGGATTTTTTAGGTTATAATAATATATATTATTATTTTACTCTACTTATAAGGAAATACTTTGCAAAATAGATTCTTTTTATTTTTAATTACAATGTTAGTTGTAAATTTAAGTTTAAATGCCGTAAGTTTAAAAGAAACAGTATCTGCTGTAATGATTAATAACCCTACTATTCAAGCAGAGTTGCAACAACAAAAAGGATACAGTAAATATGTAGATGATAGAGAGGGTAATTACTTGCCAACTTTAGATTTAGAGACATATATAGAACGATCAAGGGATAATAAAGATAGGAAGAGTTCAAATACAGATGGAGAATGGACGACACAAGATGGGATGCTAGCAACACTAATTCTAAAACAATATTTGTATGATGGAGGGATAACACCATCGCAAGTAGCACAATCAAGATACGAGGATTTGTCAAATAAATATAGAAGCTTTGATGCAATAGAATCAACAGTGTTAGAATCAATAAAAGTATATACAGATTTAGTAAAAAGTGAAGAGATATTACGAGTAACCAAAAATATGGTAAAAGTAAATGAAGATAATATGATTATAGCAAAAGAAAATGAGAAGATAAGTGGAGAGATATTAGAGACTTATCAAGTATCGTCAAAATTGCATTTGGTAAAAAACAAATATATAGATGAAGAAGATAAAAAAGATACAGCAATAGCATCATATAGAAGATATGTAGGGAAAGAGCCAAAAGGAAGGGTTTGTAGACCAATAATAGATGAGAAAAAAGTACCAAAAACAATAGAAGATGCTGTGAAACGGGCAGTATTAAATAATAGTAAAATAAAAGAACAAATAGAGAAGATAAAAGCACAAAGAGAGAAGATAGCACAAGCAAAAGGGGAGTTTTTACCAAAGTTAAACTTTGAATTAAGAGCATCATATGATAAAGATATAGATTTGTTAGGAGATGGAACAACAAAAAATGTTGCAGCAAGATTGAACCTTAACTGGAATTTGTATAATGGGAATAAAAATAAAATAGCAACAGAACAAGAGAAGATATTTCTAAATGAAGAGAAGAAGAATCTTGACGATATTACAGGAGAGATAGTTTCAAATGTAAAATCATTGTATGGGAAAAATGAGAGATATAAAGCAAGAATAAATGAGATAGAAGAGTATGTAAAAGCAAATACAAATATAGTAGATATATATAAAGAGCAATTTTCAGCAGGGACAAGAACCTTTATAGATATATTAAATGCACAAGATGAGTTATTTGAATCAGTAAAAACATTAATAGAAATAGAATATAATAGAATAGTAAATTATTATCAATTGATGTACAATTTTTCATCATTGACAGATAATGTATTAGAATCAAAGAATCAAAACTGTGAAGAGATAAAACCAAGAATAATAGAGTATGAACCAGATAAACAAAATAAGAGTACACAAGAAGATTTAGATAGTTTGATAAGTGATACAGATAGTTCTATAATAGAATCATTTAAGTTATCAGAAGAGAAAAATAAAAAACATCTCAATGATGTCAAGACTGATAAACAAACTTTGTAACAAATAGTCTATAGTAGAGAATTAATTATTATAGTCTATTTTGTATCCAAATCCAGATGTATTGATAATACTATTTTTACCTATTTTTTTTCGTAATTTACTAATCAAGTTTTTTAACGCAGAATCAGTTGCATACTCTTCGTCTTCCCAAATAGTAGCTTTTATTTCTTCTTGTGAAATAAGTCTTTGGTCATGAATTATTAAAAAGTCTAATAATAATATTTCATTTGATGTTAAAGGAATTGCATTTTCAATATTATGTTTATATAACTTCTTTTCTATATAGTTATAAAAAATATCATCTTTAAATTTAAGGACATATTTGCCTTCTTCTAATATTTCAAGGGCAACTTTATGTAAGGCATTTTGAAGAACAACAAAATCAATTGGTTTTACTAAGTAATCAATCAATTTTAATCTTGTAGCTTCCAATAAATATTTTTTATCAGTTGAAGCACTTAATAAAATAGTTGGAAATTTTGGAAACTTCTCTCTAACTATTTTAATAAAATCTATTCCATTTTGTTTTGGCAAGTTTATGTCACAAATAATTAAATCTATTTTATTGTTATTTAATATATCAAGGGCATGAACTGTATCAGGAAGATCAAAAACATTGTTTACAATAAGTTTTAATGTTTTGGATATATTCATTCTAATGTTAAGTTCATCTTCTATGTATAGGATATTTATATCTTTTAGAATTTTATCAAGTAAAATGTTATTATTGATATTATGTAACTTATTCGTAATCATTTATTAACCTAGTTTTGCTATAATTCATATTATTATATAATAAAATAAATTATATGTATGTTTTGTCTTAAGGAAATCTATGAAAAAACTATTCTTTATTATTTTTGCTTTTTCCTTATTCTCAATTGAATTAAATGCTGTAAGTTTAAAAGATACAGTATCAAAAGTTTTAATAAATAATCCAACAGTACAAGCAGAATTAGAAAATCAAAAAGGATACAGTAAATATGTAGATGATAGAGAGGGTAATTACTTGCCAACTTTAGATTTAGAGACATATATAGAACGATCAAGGGATAATAAAGATAGGAAGAGTTCAAATACAGATGGAGAATGGACGACACAAGATGGGATGCTAGCAACACTAATTCTAAAACAATATTTGTATGATGGAGGGATAACACCATCGCAAGTAGCACAATCAAGATACGAGGATTTGTCAAATAAATATAGAAGCTTTGATGCAATAGAATCAACAGTGTTAGAATCAATAAAAGTATATACAGATTTAGTAAAAAGTGAAGAGATATTACGAGTAACCAAAAATATGGTAAAAGTAAATGAAGATAATATGATTATAGCAAAAGAAAATGAGAAGATAAGTGGAGAGATATTAGAGACTTATCAAGTATCGTCAAAATTGCATTTGGTAAAAAACAAATATATAGATGAAGAAGATAAAAAAGATACAGCAATAGCATCATATAGAAGATATGTAGGGAAAGAGCCAAAAGGAAGGGTTTGTAGACCAATAATAGATGAGAAAAAAGTACCAAAAACAATAGAAGATGCTGTGAAACGGGCAGTATTAAATAATAGTAAAATAAAAGAACAAATAGAGAAGATAAAAGCACAAAGAGAGAAGATAGCACAAGCAAAAGGGGAGTTTTTACCAAAGTTAAACTTTGAATTAAGAGCATCATATGATAAAGATATAGATTTGTTAGGAGATGGAACAACAAAAAATGTTGCAGCAAGATTGAACCTTAACTGGAATTTGTATAATGGGAATAAAAATAAAATAGCAACAGAACAAGAGAAGATATTTCTAAATGAAGAGAAGAAGAATCTTGACGATATTACAGGAGAGATAGTTTCAAATGTAAAATCATTGTATGGGAAAAATGAGAGATATAAAGCAAGAATAAATGAGATAGAAGAGTATGTAAAAGCAAATACAAATATAGTAGATATATATAAAGAGCAATTTTCAGCAGGGACAAGAACCTTTATAGATATATTAAATGCACAAGATGAGTTATTTGAATCAGTAAAAACATTAATAGAAATAGAATATAATAGAATAGTAAATTATTATCAATTGATGTACAATTTTTCATCATTGACAGATAATGTATTAGAATCAAAGAATCAAAACTGTGAAGAGATAAAACCAAGAATAATAGAGTATGAACCAGATAAACAAAATAAGAGTACACAAGAAGATTTAGATAGTTTGATAAGTGATACAGATAGTTCTATAATAGAATCATTTAAGTTATCAGAAGAGAAAAATAAAAAACATCTCAATGATGTCAAGACTGATAATTAAATCAGAGAAAATAATGGCGGTACAAATAAACACTAATTGTTGTATTAAACTATAACTATAACTATAATTATAAGAAAGGTCTATTTTGAGTAGCATGGAAAATGAAGAACGAGATTTAAACACTTTACAAGATCGAAGAGAAGTAGATACACTCTTAGAGTGTTTACTATTTTTGGCAAAATATTATAAAAGAGAAACTTCAGCTGGTTCTTTAAAATTTAATCTTCCTATACATAATAGATCTTTTGATTTACCTATGTTTATAAAAGCTTCTAAGAGAATTGGATTAACAACAAAAACTGTAAAAAGAGAAAATGTACAAAATCTCACAAAATTGGCATTGCCCGCAGTTTTATTATTGGAAAAGAATAGATCTTGTGTACTTTTAGATTATAATGAAAAAACATCAATTGCTAAAATAATACTTCCAGGTGTTAGTTCTGGAGAGACTGAAATATCTTTAGAAAAATTAAATTCTGAGTTTATAGGTGAAGTAATAATTATAAAACCAGAATATAATTTTAATAATAGAATAGATAAAGAAATTCTTGTAGAAACTCCAAAAGAGTGGTTTTGGGGAACATTAGCTAGAAATAAAGGTCTTTATAATCAAGTTATTTTAGTATCTTTGTTTATAAATCTTTTTATTTTAGCTACTCCTTTATTTACAATGAATGTTTATGATAGGGTTTTACCAAATAATGCTATTGATACTATGTGGGTACTTTTTATAGGCATTAGTTTTGTGATGTTATTTGATTTTATAATGAAGATATTAAGAGCATATTTTTTAGGTATTGCTAGCAAAAGAACTGATACTATTATCGCAAATAAAATATTTAACCATGTATTAAATATAAAAATTGATTCAAAACCAGCTTCAACTGGACAATTTGTAAGTAGATTACAATCATTTGAGAGTGTTAGAGAGTTTTTTACAAGTGCAACTGTTGCTGCTTTTGTGGATTTTCCTTTTGCCATATTTTTTTTAATAGTAATATTTTATATTTCAGGCCCTCTTGTTTTAATTACTCTTGCAACAGTACTTCTTTCTATTGGAACATCTTGGTATATGCAAAGACCACTAAAAACCATAATTGAAAAATCAGTAAAAGAAGAACAAATAAAACAAACAACACTTATAGAAACAGTTACTGGACTTGAAATTATTAAAAGTGTGAAAGCACAAAATAGAATGAGAACAAATTGGGATCAAAGTGTTGGAAAAACAGTACATTTTGCAGATAAAGGTCAGTTTTTATCTCAAAGTATCACTTTCTTTACAGCCTATATAGCGCAGTTCTCAAATATAGCGATTGTTGCAGGTGGAGTTTATTTAGCAAGTGAAGGTGATATAACAATGGGTGCAATCATTGCTTCTATGATGTTAAATGGTCGAACAATAGCACCTGTCTCACAATTAGTTTCTTTAATAATGAGATACGATAAAACAATGCTTTCCTTGAATAATTTAGATGAAATCATGAAAATGCCAGTTGAAAAAGAAAATAAGAATTATATTAGTAGACCTAATTTAAATGGTAATATAGAATTTAAAAATGTCGATTTTTCATATAAACAGAGTAAATACAAGATACTAAATAATCTTAATATGACAATTAAAAAAGGTGAAAAAGTAGCAATATTAGGAAAAATTGGTACTGGAAAATCTACTTTATTAAAACTTATCATGAATTTATATGAGCCAACAAATGGTTCAATACTTGTCGATGAAGTAGATGTTAGACAAATAGATCCTATTGATTTAAGAAGTTCAATTGGAGTAGTTCCTCAAGAACCATTTTTATTTATGGGAACTATTAAAGATAATATAACAATTGGTGAACAATATGTATCTGATGAGGAGTTAATATCTGTGTCAAAGATTGCAGGTCTTGATGAATTTCTAGGTAAACATGAAGCTGGTTTTGATTTAATGGTAGGTGAAAGAGGTGATGGATTAAGTGGAGGAGAAAGACAAAGTGTAACTTTGGCAAGAGCACTTATTTCCGATCCAAATATATTGATGTTAGATGAGCCAACAAACTCAATGGATAGTCAAACTGAAAAAGCTTTTATTAAAAAATTAAAAAATATTATACAAGATAAGACTGTAATTATAGTTACTCACAAAACTTCAATATTGGATCTTGTTGATAGGGTTATTGTGTTAGATAATGGGAATATTGTTTTTGATGGGCCTAAAGAAGGTCTATATAAATCAAATCAAGGTGGCAAAAATGAGTAAAGTTAGATTATTATTGTCGCAAGTAATTAACGTAAAAGACCTAAGTGGTAATGTTTCTGGGTGGTTTAAAAGACTTTATGGACTAGAAGATAATGAAACAAAAGATTTAGAATTTATATATACAAGTTATTCAAATGCAAATGAAAGTCCAACAAAGTTTGCAAATATACTTTTTTTATTTATTATATCATTATTTACTATTGCTATTATTTGGGCAGCCTTTGCAGAAATAGATGAATTGGCAAGGGGACAAGGAAAAGTAATTCCCACTGATAAAATACAAAAAATACAGTCACTTGATGGTGGTATTATTTCAGAAATTTTAGTAAAAGAGGGGCAAATTGTAAAAAAAGGTACTCCTTTGATGAAAATTGATACAACAAGATTTCAAGCAACTTTAGAAGAGAGTAAACAAGAGTATTTAAGTTTACTTGCTGTGAAAGTAAGATTAGAAGTTGAATCAAATATTGATATAAATAAAGAATTACCAACTTTAGTTTTTCCAAAAGAAGTTATGAATGATCCTTCTAGATATGATATTTTAGAAAAAAGATTGTTAATAAATAGATTTAATGAACTAAAATCGTCTGTAAAAGTATTGGAAAATCAAGCAGGACAAAAAGAGCAAGAATTAAAAGAAATAGAAAATACAATCAAAAATTTGAGCAAAAGTTATAACATAATAAAAGAACAAAGGCTTACTATTCAAAGATTAGTAAATAGAGGTGTTAAATCAAAATACGATTTACTTGATGTAGAAAAAGAGTATAACAAAACAACAGGTGATTTGGAAGCTGCCTTATTATCTGTAAAAAGATCAAAATTAGCAATTGAAGAAGCTAAAAGCAGAATGACAGAAAAAATCAATACTTTTAAGGCAGAATCTTCTAAAAAACTCCAAGAGACGGCAAGTTTAATTAATAAATTTGAAGCAAAAATGGTAGGAGATAAAGATAAAGTTGCAAAGACAATTCTTACTTCACCTGTTGATGGAATTGTGAAACAACTTTATTATAATACGATTGGAGGTGTTGTTCAATCAGGTGTTGATCTTATAGAAATTGTTCCAGAGAGTGATGTTTTAGTAGTAGATGCTAAAATTGATCCCAAAGATATTGCTTTTATTAATCCAAGTCAAAAGGCAATAGTAAAAATTACTGCTTATGATTTTTCTATTTATGGTGGACTTGAAGGTAAGATTATTGAGATATCTGCTGATAGTATTATAGATAAAGAATCAAAAGAAGGGAAAAGTTATTATAGAGTTTTAATAAAAACAAATAAAAATTATCTTGAAAGAAATGGGATAAAACTCCCTATCATACCAGGGATGGTTGCTACAGTTGATATTATTACAGGTAAAAAAACAATACTTGATTTTATTTTGAAACCTATATTGAAAACAAAAGATAATGCATTACATGAAAGATAAAGGAAATATTATGAATAAATTATACCTAGCAGTTTTATATCTTGCAACTTCTTTTTTAATAATTGGATGTAGTTCAAAAGAAAATTCAATTCTTGTAATAAAAGATAATAAATATATGATTTTACAAGAAAAAGATAAACTTAACCTCAATAAAGTTTACGAAGATGCTACTCCTTTTGAAAGTATTAATGAAAAGAATAAAGACAGTGAGTATTATTCTATTGTTAAACAAAATAATAAGTATGGAATAATTAATGATAAAAATAAGTTTTTATTAGTAGCAAAATATGACTACATCTCAAAATTTTACAATAAGTTTTTTATTATAAAAGAAAATGATAAATATGGCTATGTAAATAAAAACTTCGAAGTAGTGCAAAAGCCATTTTATTTAGGCGCAAAAGAGTTTACAAATGGAGTTGCTTTTGTGCAGTTCCCTAATAATAAATGGGGTTGTATTTCAAATAATATGAAAGTATTATTAGATGGGAAATATGATGAAATATTTCCTCTTGTAAATTCGTTTGCAAGAACTGAACTTGATGATAAATGGGGTTTTATAAATAAGAAATGTGAAGTTATTATTGAGCCAAAGTATGACTACATAAATAATTTTTATTCAAAATTTACAAAAGTAGTTTTAAATAAAAAAGTGGGATATATAAATACAAAAGGTAATGAAGTTGTAAAACCAGATTTTGAATTTGGACAAAGGTTTGGTTATTAAATATGGAGAAAAAAGAAGAAAAATTTTTATCCTTATCAAAGAAGAATAAAGAATTGCAAATTCTTATTGAAAATGAGATTGAAAAAAATCGACAAAAAGATAAGCTTCTGTTTGCTCAAAATAAAATGGCTGCTTTAGGAGAGATGTTAAATAATATTTCTCATCAATGGAGACAGCCTTTGATGGAAATATCTTCTTTATTCATTCCTATTGAAGGTAAATTAAATCTAAATATGGAAGTGAAACAAGAAGAGTTAAAAGAATCAATTGAAAATTTGAATATTATTACAAAATATATGTCAAATACAATTGATGATTTTAGGAATTTTTTTGCTACAAATAAAAAAATAGAAGAATTTAAAGTATTAGAAGAAATAAATACTGCATATAGACTCACAAGTGCAAGTTTAAAAGCCAATGATATATTACTTGAAATAAGAGTGAGTAAAAATCCTAAAATAATTGGTTATAAAAATGAATATACACAAGTTTTAATAAATCTTCTTAATAATGCAAAAGATGCATTAATAGATAGAAAGATTTCAAATCCTAAAATTATTATTAGCGTAAAAGAAGAAAATAATGAAGTTATTCTAAAAATAGAAGATAATGCAGGTGGAATAAAAGTAGATCCTCTTGAAAATATTTTTAAACCTTTTTTTACATATGGCAAAAAAAATGGAACTGGAGTTGGACTTTTTATGTCTAAGCTAATAATCGAAAATAATATGAATGGTAAACTTTTAGTTAATAATAATAATTTAGGTGCCGAATTTAAAATAATTACTCATAATAACCCAATAAAATAATTTTTTAGAATAAATAATAATTGAAATTATAAGAAACTTTATTTTTTCATAATAGAGACTTTTTAGAGACTTTTTTTATATATAATATACAAAATATTCACTAAAAGGTCTAAAATGAATCTGATTATTAAACAACCAAATGGAAGTTATAGAGAAATAGAAGTTAACAAAAATACAACTTTTACTCCAAAAGAAGGTGAACAATATTTTTTAGATAATTCTAAAAATCCTGGATATGCTCTAAATTTGATTGATGGAGAGAGTACAATTCAATTGACTTTAGGTACTAATCCAAAATTAAAATTAACTTTTAATGGAATGGCCGATCTTATTAAATCAAATGGTGAAGTAAATAAGACTGTACTTTCAGTAATTTATGACAAAGAGGGAGTGACTGATTTAAAAGAAACAGTTTTAAACCCTGATTTTAAAAGTGATGATATTATAAAAGATTTAGAAGCTCGATTTGATGAAAATTTAGCTAATGCAGATAAACCATATGGGGTTATAATTGATGACTTTGGTTCTTTAGCAAGTGCAATGGAAGCATCAGCAGCAGGAGAAGTACTTTCAGATTCGTCTACTACTCCAAATGCTACAGATAATGATATTCCTTTAGATTTAAATCCAGGAGAAAGACCTGATGGATTTAGAACAACAAGATCAATATTAAATGTACCTGGAACAGGAGGTACTCCTACTCCAAACGATCCAGAAGATACCGGAACATCAGTTTCTCCATCAACTACAGTAACATCAACAGTAAGTTTAAGTGCAACAGATACAAATGAGGCAGCAGGAACAGTAACATTTACAGCAACCTTGTCAAACCCAGTAGTAGCAGGTGATACACCAGTAGTAATACATACAAAACTTGGTGATATTACAATTACTGAAGGAAGTACAGGAACACTAGAAGTAACAAATCCAAATACAGAAGATGTATATAAAGATGCAAGTACATTAGATAATTCAATTACAAGTGTAGAGGGTGGAAACTTTGAGAAATTAACACCTTCTACAAATACAGTAACAGCAGATATAGCTGATACAATAGATGATACAACAGTAACACTTACTGCAACACAAAGTGTACAAGCAGGTGAAGATATAACATATACTGCAAGTGTAGATCATAAACCAGAGACAGATTTAGTAATCACATTAAGTAATGGATCAGAGATAACAATTAAAGCTGGAGAAACTACTGGAAGTGTAACAGTAGCAAGTGCTGATGATGTATATGGACAAACAGATGGAAAAACACAGACAGTATCAATCACAGGAACTACTGGTGGAAATTATGAAAACCTAAATACAAGTGATACAGCAACAACAACTGTAACAGAGACAACGCCTGATGAGACAACAGTAAGTTTAAGTGCAACAGATACAAATGAGGCAGCAGGAACAGTAACATTTACAGCAACCTTGTCAAACCCAGTAGTAGCAGGTGATACACCAGTAGTAATACATACAAAACTTGGTGATATTACAATTACTGAAGGAAGTACAGGAACACTAGAAGTAACAAATCCAAATACAGAAGATGTATATAAAGATGCAAGTACATTAGATAATTCAATTACAAGTGTAGAGGGTGGAAACTTTGAGAAATTAACACCTTCTACAAATACAGTAACAGCAGATATAGCTGATACAATAACTCCTATCGATATCACAATTACAGCAGTTGCAACTGCACCAAAGATTATAGATGTTGATACAGAATTTGGTGAAAGTACAGGCATTAAAGTTACTGCATATGATGTAAATGGCAATGAAGGTAATTTATCTGTTGTAAAAGGAACAAATCATGATGGATTTGGTGTTCAAGGAAATACTGATGGTTCTGGAGCAAATTCAGAGATAGGACATGGTTCTAATGGAGTTAGTGAAAAAGTAGTTTTTGATTTCACTAATGATGTAGACTCAGTAGATGTTGCCTTTGCATGGAGAAACAATCAAGAAACTGCACAAATCACTTTTTCAAATGATGGTGAACGAATAGGTTATGCAACTGTTTCAGGTGGTGGTAGTGATGTAGATGCTGTTGTTAGATATTTTGATATGAATAATAATTTAATAAAAGAAGTTCCCGCACAAGGGGGAACAGACAGAGTTGATTTATCATATACATTTGAGTTCCCTGATGCTACTGGTAATCCAGTAGCATTCGATAAAGTCGAGTTTAGTGCACCAGGATATGATGATGATTATTTGATACATGAAATATCATATACAGAAGTAATTGACCCTGAGGTTACAAATATTAGTACAACAGATGGGAAAATTACATTTAATATTCAAATTGATGAAGATTATCCTCCTCAAGGAAAAGCAACAGCAATTGTAGAAGTTAATGGACAAGAGTATGAAGTAGATTTAAATGCTACAGGAAGAGGTTCTCTTTCACTTGATGCAAAAGACTTCCCTGATTTATCAAAAGTTGATATTCAGGTAAAAGAAGTTATTGGCGGAAATTATGAAAAAGTTAATAGTGCTAGTGAATCTTTTGATTTAAGTGGTTCATTTACAGATGATTTTAGTTCAACTGATGATGTTATTAATATAAACGAAGATCAAACTTATGTATTAACTGAGACTGATTTTGGTGATATTGGTACTGGAGTAAAAGAGTTTAAAATTACAGAAATTCCAAGTGAAGGTATTTTGTATTTGACTGTTCATGAAGGTGAAACAATAATTGATGCAAATGGTAATAAACATGTTGTATCTAAAGATACTCAGATTGAAGTTAATTCAGGACAAGTAGTATCTTTAGCAAATGTTGCAGCTGGAAACTTAATATATGTTCCAAAAGAAGATAGTGATAATGATGCAAGTTTTAAATTCCAAATTGGTGATGGAAATGAAAACTTTAAAGATGTAGATTATAAAACTGATATAAATATTAAAGCAGTTGCAGATGCGCCAAATGCAAGTATTGATGTTACAAAAATTGAGTCTACAAGTGGTGAACATAACCAAGGTGGAAATGGAAGTGGAAATTCAAATTCTGATAGTTTAGATGTATTACAAGCACTACATGAAGGTACAGGTAAAGATGGAAATTTAGATAGTAATTTTAATTATGATGGAACAGATAATATTGTAAAAGATTATCAAAATGTAAATGCATCAAGTATAACTACAGATAAAGGAAATGACACATTAGAATTCCAAAGTTTAAATAATGGAAAAAATATCAACACTGGAGATGGAGATGATAAAGTAGTTGTTAATCAAAGTTCAAGTGCAAATATTCAATTAGGTGAAGGTGATAATACTTATACAGTTGCAGGAAGTCTAAATCAAGGTTCAACACAAGCTGGTTTAGGTGATGATACATTTATTGTAAATCAAGGAACAAATGAAACAACTGTAAATTTAGGTGATGGAGACAATACTATAAGTGTAGGTGAATCATTAAATAGAAGTAATGTGAGTACAGGTAGTGGAAACGATACTTTAATTGTCGGAAATAATAGTGATGCCAATACTATATCAACAGGTGCAGGTGATGATATTGTACAGTTTAATGGAAATGTACAAGATACAAAAGTTGATTTAGGAGATGGAAATGATACTATCAATTTATCTTCAGATAGTGATGTAAACTTTAATATAAATACAGTAATTGACGGTGGAAAAGGTCAAGACACTCTTCACTTTTCTGGAAAAATGGAAGATTATAAAGTATCAGTTGGTGTTGATGGTGGAGAAGACAACTTAATTAGCTGGGAAGAATATGCTCAAATGAATAAACACCCAGAAGGTTATGCAAACAAAGAGTTTACAATATATGAAGTTGATGGAAATGGTACTTTACAAGGGTCTAAATTTGTTGTAAAAAATATTGAAAATGTCGTATTTGAATCAGATAAAGATAGTGGAACTATAGAAACAACTGAAAATTATAATGTTGATTTTAATGCAGCACTAAATGATGTTGATGGAAGTGAAAGTTTAACAGTTACAATAACAAATGTTCCAGAAGGTGCAGAATTTACTTCTTCAAATTCATCTTATACATTAACAAATAATAATGATGGAACATGGACTGTTAATTTACCTGATGGTACAAAAGATATAAGTGATAGCATCAAAATGACAGTTCCAAAAGGAACAGAAAATATAGATTTAGGTATCACAGCAAGAGCAACAGAAACAAATGATAATGAAGATGGAACAAACTATAAAGAAACAACTGATAGTGATGCCTTACTGTATAGTAGTGATGACTCAAAAACATTGGATTTTGGACAAGTAAATGTAAATCTTGCAATTACTATAGATATATCTAATAGCATGAATTATGATAATAAATTATCACTTGCAAAACAATCAATTATTAATATGATAAATAACTATGATGGTGCAGGTAATGTAAAAGTTTTACTTACAACATTTGGTGATTATGGTAATACTCTATCAAGTAATGGTGATGTTTGGTTAGATGCAAATGATGCAATAAGTTTAATAAATAACTTACAAGCAAATGGTGGAACTAATTATGATGATGCATTATTAAAAGTAATTGATAGTTTAGAACAGAATCCAGCACCACTAAATGGAGAAACTATTTCTTATTTTGTATCTGATGGAAAACCAACATATGGAATGAGTGAATATAATGGTACATACTATAGACATGGTAATGGACATGATACTTATTCTGTAAATGATGATATTGCAGCACAATGGAAAGATTTAGGTTTTGATAAAGCATATTCTATTGGGATTGGGAATAATTCATTAACTACTTATTTAGAAGAAATATCTAACTCAGATAATGATGTAATTATTGTAAATGATGCAGATGATTTGGATGTAACTCTACAAAATACTGTTGAATCAACTATACATGGAGATGTATCAGATAATATTACAGGTGGGGATGGTAAGATAACAATTGATTCTATTGTAGTTGATGGTGTTACTCATAATGTATCTGAGGCAACTGATAATGTTTTATCTCTTAATACAAGTGCAGGTGGAACACTTAAATTTAATTTTGAAACAGGTGAATATAGTTACAGTGGTACAAATAAAGATGTAGTTGAAGATAAAGAATCATTTACTGTTAATGCAAGTGATGAAGATGGGGATACTACAAGTTTTGATGTAAATATTAATATTACAAATACTATTGATAATATTGCAAGTACACCAAGTTTGTCTTTTAATGTAGAAGATAATGGATCTATTTCTATAACAAATGAATATGACTATAATGTTTATAATTCAAGTTCAAAAGCATTCTATGGAGATAATGATAATCATATAAATATAGAAAATGATTTATATGGATGGGATGGATTAAAAACTTTTGGAGGTGATGATGTAGTTAATATTGGTGATGATATTAATTATGGTGGAGTTGATTTAGGTTCTGGAAATGATTTCATTACTATTGGAGATAAAGTTGGAAATATTGGATGGGCAACAATAGATGGAGGAGATGGAACTGATTCTATATACTTAAAAGGTTACACAATTAATGATTATTATAAAAATGAAGATAATATTCGAGATAAAATTTCAAATTTCGAAAATATTAAATGTAGTGATGGAGTAGTTAAAGGAGATGCTAGTGTATTTAATACTTCACCATTATCTACAACAGTATATAATTATACTATTACATTAGCTGCACTGTTATCTGATGTTGATGGAAGTGAATCTTTATCAAAAGTAACACTAGATAATATTCCTGATACTATAACATCTGTTAAAGATAGTAGTGGAAATGTATATGATGTAAGTGGTGGAACAGTTCAGTTACCAATTGAAGAGGGAAAAGAAGAAGAATTTACCTTTGTTTCTACAAAACATTTAGAGTCAAGCGAAGTTAATTCAATGACTGCGAGTGTAACATCAACAGAATCAGAAAATGATGCTCAATCAACTGTAACAACATCTGCAAAAATTTCAATTGAGGGTGATGAAAATGCAAATACCATCACCGGAACTGCTGCCAATGAACATATAGATGGAAAAGGTGGTGCTGATATTATTGATGCAGGTGCAGGTGATGATACTATTGTATTTAATGGAACGGAAAAATCAATTGATGGTGGAGAAGGAAATGATACACTAGTTATGAATAATGATACAATTGATTTAGAAGAGGTTTTAAAACATACAGAGATAAAAAATATCGAAAATATAGATTTAACTAATAATCATGCGCAAGAAATGAATATAAATCTAGATGATATTTTAGATATGACAGATAATAACAATGAGTTAAAAATCTTTGGTGATAGTGATGATAAAGTTACTCTTGAAGGTGGAGATGCAAAATGGTCGCAACAAGCTGATTATGTAAGTGATACAGGAGAAACATTCCATGTTTATCAAGGAACCGTTGGTGGTTCAAATGTAAAAGTCTTAATTGACGATGATGTTTCAGTTACTCCTGATGTGTAATAAAAAGTAGAAAAGAGAGACTTCTCTTTTCTACAAATTTTATCTTTATTAAAAATTAGTTATAATCCGCAAAATACAATTTAAAACTCACAACACAGTAGGAAAGATATGTCAAATAATTTACTTCAAAAACAAGCGGATACAATCAGATTCTTGGCTTCAGATATGGTTCAAAAAGCAAACTCAGGACACCCAGGTGCACCTATGGGACTTGCTGACATTGCAACGGTATTGAGTAAACATTTAAATGTAAACCCAGCAAATTCTAAATGGTTAAATAGAGATAGATTAGTTTTTTCAGGTGGTCATGCAACTGGATTAGTTTATTCATTATTACACCTTTGGGGATTTGATGTAAGTATTGAAGATATCAAAAACTTTAGACAAACAAATTCTAAAACTCCAGGACATCCAGAATATGGACATACACATGGGGTAGAAATCACAACTGGACCATTAGGACAAGGAATTGCAAATGCAGTTGGTTTTGCAATGGCTTCTAAATATGCAAAAAATATTTTAAGTGAAGATGTTATCAATCATAAAGTTTTCTGTTTATGTGGAGATGGGGATTTACAAGAAGGTTTATCTTATGAAGCAACTGCAACAGCTGGACATTTAGGACTTGATAATTTAGTTATTATTTATGATTCAAACTCAATTACAATTGAAGGTGATACTTCTATTGCTTGGAGTGAAGATGTTAAAAAAAGATTTGAAGCTATTGACTTTGAAGTATTAGAAATAGATGGTCATGATTTCACTCAAATTGATGATGCTATTGTAAAAACTAAAACTGCTACAAAACCAGTACTTATCATAGCAAAAACTGCTATTGGGAAAGGTGCTGCTACTATGGAAGGAAGTCACCATACCCATGGTGCTCCTTTAGGTGCTGATGAAATCGCTGCTTCTAAAGTAAAAGCTGGATTTAATCCAGAAGATTCATTTTTTGTATCTGATGAAGTAAAAGCTGCATTTGATAAAACTACAACTGGGTCATTGATTGAAAAAGCTTGGAATGATTCTTTAAGTGCTCAATCAAAAGAGAAAATTGAGATGTTACAAAAGCCTGATTTTGATTCTATTGAATATCCTGAATTTGAAGCAGATACAAGTGTTGCTACAAGAGATTCAAATCATAAAATTTTAAATGCTATTTCACAAGCTATTCCTGGATTTATAGGTGGAAGTGCAGATTTAGCACCATCTAATAAAACAGAATTAAAAGGTGCGGGAGATTTTCCAACTGGTAAAAATATCCACTTTGGTATTAAAGAACACGCTATGGCATCTATTTGTAATGCTATGAATTTATATGGATTATTTAGAGTATTCTCTGCTACATTCTTTGTCTTTAGTGATTATTTAAAACCAGCAGCTAGAATTGCAGCACTGGCTTCTATTCCACAACATTTTGTTTGGACTCATGATTCTATTGGTGTGGGAGAAGATGGACCAACTCACCAACCAATTGAACATTTAACTCAATTTAGAGCATTACCAAACTTTTATGTATTTAGACCAGCAGATGCTACTGAAAATATTGCTTCTTGGAAAGTAGCATTAAAACTAAATGCACCTTCTGCTTTTGTTTGTTCAAGACAAGGATTAAAAGTACTAAAAGATGATAGAGCTTATGGTGAAGTTGCAAATGGTGGATATTTAGTTAAAAAAAGAGAAAATGCAACTATTACAATTATGGCATCTGGAAGTGAATTGATGCTTGCATTACAAACTGGATGTGCACTTGAAGAAGAGGGTGTGATTGCAAATGTTGTTTCTGTTCCTTGTTATGATTTATTAGTAGAGCAAGATAAAACATATATTGATACAATCATTGATCCAAATACAAAAGTATTTGCAGTTGAGGCTGCTAGAGGTTTAGAGTACTATAAATTTGCCGATGTGGTTTACGGTATGGATACTTTTGGTGCATCTGGCCCTGCAAATGAATTATTTGAACAATTTGGATTTACAATTCCAAAACTAAAAGCTAAAATCTTAGCTGACTTAAAATAAAAGAGAAGATGAGGCAACTCATCTTTTCAAACTTCTTTTAACTCAATTTAAAAATATCATCTTTTTTTAATCTAATCTTCTTATAATAGTCCTAAAAGAATTAGGAGAAATAATGTCAATAGGATTTATAGGACTTGGAAACTTAGGAAAAGCAATAGCCACAAGACTAAGTGATGTTGGTGAAGAACTTATTGTTTATAATAGAAATGCTGAGAAAATAAAAGATTTGGGTTATGAAATTGCAAGTTCACCAAAGGAGTTATTAACTAAATGTGATACTATTTTTATGTGTTTGTTTGATTCCCCAGCTGTTAATAATATCTTTTCAATGCATGATGGACTTTTAAGTGAAGAGTTAAAAGGTAAGACAATAATTGATTTGACTACAAATCATTATGAAGATGTTTTAAAGTTCTATGAAGCAGTAAATACTTTAGGTGGTAACTATCTAGAAAATCCAGTTTTTGGTAGTGTTGCACCAGCATTAAAAGGTGAATTGACAGTTGTAAGTTCAGGTAAAAAAGAAGTTTTTGAAAATGTAAAACCAATATTAGAAAAAATAGCTAAAGAGATATTTTATTTAGAAAAACCTTCAAGTGCTACTAAAATGAAACTTATCAATAATCTATGCCTTGGTTCTTTTATGGCAACACTTGCAGAGTGTACTGCTTTAGCAGAAAGTTGTGAGATTCCAAAAGCTAAAGCTTTAGAAATTTTAGGTGTGGGTGGTGGTCAATCACTTGTGCTAAAAGCAAAAACACAAAAACTAATTGATGAAGACTTTTCACCACATTTTTCTAATAGTGCAATAAATAAAGACTTACATCTACTTCAAAATTTAGCCTTTAGTTTAAATCAACCACTATATAGTGCAGCTATTCCTAAAGAGTTATTCTCAAAAATGAAGATGTTAGGTAAGGGTGATGAAGATTTTTCATCAATTTACCAATTATTCAAAAAATAAAAATGAGACTTAAAAGCTATCTTGGCTTTTAAGTTAGCTACTTAAAAAACACTTTCTAGTTACTTATATATAAATAACAATAATGATAATCTATATTAATAAACTATTAATATTAATTTTCTTACAATTCCCCACTTTAGTGAATATATTTATTCTCTTATTAAAAATTAAAAGGGATATTATGAAAAAAAGATTAGTTATTGCAATGTCTTTAGTTGTTTCTCAAGGATTAACTTTTGCAGATCAATTAGACACAGTTGTAGTACAAGGAGCTCAAGAGTCATATTTTGAACAGAACTCTTCTTCAAGTATGAAAGGTGAGTCAAGTGACAAAAAAACACCTTACACAGTCTCTGTGACAAAGGGAACTTTAATAGATGATTTGCAAGCTCAAAGAATAGAAGATACCTTTGATTATACAACAGGAGTAACAAAAGTTGGAAAGAATGCAGATGCCATAATGATACGTGGATTTGATCTTTCTTTAGAAAATATCAAAGTAAATGGTATGTCAGGACTTATAAGTAGAATGGGCTCACCTTCAACTGCAAATGTTGAGAGAATAGAAGTAGTAAAAGGTCCAGCAGCAGTATTATATGGTTCAATGACACCAGGAGGATTGGTTAATATAGTAAGCAAACGACCCCAGTCAGAGCAAAAAACTACTTTAGAAACATCCCTTCAAACATACATGTCAAATGGAGTTTCTAAATTTGGAAGTGATAATGGTATAACTACTACACTAGATACAACGGGACCTATTACTGAAAATTTATTTTATAGATTTATTGCGGTTGGGGAAAAATTAAATTCATATAGAGATAATGTTGATTTTAAAAATCTTTATATCTATCCAAGTTTGTTATGGAATGCTAGTGATAATACTTCTTTATTAGTTGCAATGGAATATGGACATGAAGATGGAAGTGCAGATGATGGACTGTTTGTAGCAAATCATGATATATCAACAGCTGCTAGTTTAAATACGGTTTATCAAGAATCAGATGACTATGATAATGATGAAGGAAAAGCTTTTGATATTAATTTAGATCATTATATTAGTGATAATCTTTTCTTTAATTTTGACTGGAGAAGTGTATTTCATACAGATGAAAGAAAACTTTATGAAAATAATGAAGTAAAACAAGGAGTAACTGCATCAGATACAACACTAAAAAGAAGAAATAGACATCAATACAATGAAAGAGATTGGCATAGCTTTGATACAAATCTAAATCTTGATACAATTATTGCAGATATGAAACATAGTTTGACTTTTGGATTAGCTGGAAATTATAGAAAAACTGATTATGATAGAATTGCTCAAGGAGGTTTTGTAACTCCAAATATAAATATCTATAATCTTATTCATGGGGGAACTGCTGTTATTAAGCAAAAAGATAGAAGAAAAACTCAATATTTTAGCACAGGAGTATATTTACAAGATAAAATAAGTCTAACAGATAAACTCACCCTTGTAGGTTCTGCTAGAGTGGATAGAACAAAAATTGATTTTGAGTGTTCAAGAGGACCTTGTGTATCACCTGATAAAATAAAAAAATCTAGAGATTTTGTTGGATCTATTGGGACAATTTACAATATTAATGATGTCTTTTCAGTGTATGGAAGTTTAGCACAAAGTTATGATCCTAGTAGTGCTGAAAGGACTGATACTTCTGGTAACTTCTTAGATACTGAAAAATCAAAACAATATGAAATTGGAACTAAAATTAATGTAAGTAAAGAGTTTAATACAGGAATTTCTTTTTATAAAATAAATAAAGAAAATGTAGCTGAACAGATTTCAGGAACTGATTTTTATGAAATTTCAGGTGAAGTAGAAAGTAAGGGTGTAGAACTAGAAGTTCAATGGTTACCTACTGCTAATTGGCAGTTTAAATCAGGGTATGCCTATAATAAAGCAAAATATGTATCTGGAAAATTTGTTGGAAATACACAAGCTCTTACTCCTGAGGTTACTGCATATATATTTACTAGATATAATATTCCCCAAAAAATATATGATGGAAGACTTGGATTATCAACAGGAATATCATATAGAGATAAAATATATACAAATTCAGCTGTAGCAAAAAGAGTAGAGTTACCATCATATGCAAGAGTTGATGTGGGAGCATATTACTCAATCAATGATTGGGATTTCTCATTAAATATTGAAAATATAACAGATAAAAAGTATTATGAATCAGGTAGAGAAGATAATAGAATTTTCTCTGGTGAACCTAGAAAATTCACTATCAATATTAAAAGAACATTTTAAAATATGTCAAAAAAGAAATCATTAAGTAATAAAGCAAGATCTCTTCATAGAGATCTTGGGTATTTTTTTATAGGTATTTCACTTATATATGCAATTACGGGTTTTATATTATCTGCTCGTGGTTTAGGTTGGTTTAAATATGAGTATACTTTTCAAACAAATATTTCAAAAAATATTTCAAGTGATGATTTTAAAGAAAAGCTAATAAGTGAAGCAAAAATTGGGAAGCTTGATTATATTTATAAAGTTGGATCAAAGAGTACTGTAGAAAAAAACATATCTAGATTGAATTTTGTGAAACAAGAAAATAGTACTTTGTTTTTTGATTATAAGTATATGCATATAATTTATAATCAAACTTCTGGAGAGACAAATATAAAATATATCTCTTATCCAGCTTTTTTACAGATGTTTATTAACTCTCACTTATCAACTAATAATAGAGCTTGGTATTATTTAGCTATGGTTTATAGTATTGTTTTAGCCTTTTTTGCTTTATCAGCTATCGTAATGGTAAAGGGAAAATATGGTTTTAAAAAAAGAGGCTTTCTATTAATGTTAACAGGAATATTTACAGTTGTGATTTTTTTAGCCCTTTCATTTTCTTAATATTTATATTACTTTGTTATAATTTCAAAAATCTAATAAATTATTACAAAGGAAATAGATTGGATACAACTCTTTTTGTTTATGGTACACTTATGCCAAACTGTCCAAATGCTCATGTATTAGAAAAAATTGTAGGTAAATTTGTACCTGCTACTGTAAAAGGTTTTTTAATAGATGCTGGTTGGAGTGCAAGTATGGGGTATCCAGGAATAAGACTTAATCCAGATGGGGATACTGTTCATGGGTTTTTATTTACTTCTTCAAATTTAATTAATCATTGGGATTATTTAGATGAATTTGAAGGTGGTGAATTTGTAAGAACACCAGTAACTGTTGAACGATATGATGAATTAGAAGTTGATACTTATATTTATACATTAAAAGATCACATACAGGAGATATAATGAAAATAGAAATATTAGGTACAGGATGTACAAAGTGCAAAGCCTTGGAAGAAAATGCAAAAAAAGCAGTTGCAGATGCTAAAATTTTTGCCCAAGTTGAAAAAGTAGAAGATATACAAAAAATCATGGAATATGGAGTTATGAGTACTCCTGCACTTGTGATAAATGGTGAAGTTAAATCTACTGGTAAACTATTAAATAGTGAAGAGATAAAAGTATTTTTTTGATAAATTAACAGATAATTAACTATCTTTCTCTAACCTTTCAGACTTAAATTTTAGTTTGTATGAAGGATAGAGAAGATGGATATAGGAACATCTAGTAAATATAAAAAAGTAAATGAAGATACACTTTTTTATAAAGCCGCTTGGCGCTGGCATTTTTATGCAGGAATATTTGTAACACCTTTTATGTTGTTACTTGCAGTAACTGGTATGCTTATGATGTATATTGGTTATTTTGATGGAAGAGATGGGGAGAGAGTAACTGTTCCTGTACCACCAAATGCTATTATGCTTACCTTACAAGAACAATCAAACATCGCACTAGCCACTCACCCAAAAGGAAAATTAGTAGAGTGGATAAAAGCCTCTGAACCAAATAGAGTAAATGTTTTTCGAATAAAAGATTCTGATGGTAGCCAATCTATGGTTGCAGTAAATCCATATAATGGAGAGATTGTAAATGAATGGCTAAGAAGACAAGGTTGGTATGATTTAGCTGATGCTATTCATAGTGATTTGCTTTTAGGAACTATTGGTGATAGGATATTAGAAATAGCTGCTGGCTTTGCTATTATTTTAATTATCACAGGAGTTTATCTTTGGTGGCCAAAGGATAGGAAAATAAGAGATTCTTTGATTCCAAAACTATCACTAAAAGGTCGTCTTTTTTGGAAAGAAGTACATGTCTCACTTGGAGTTTATGTATCTATTTTCTTTTTTCTATTTTTATTATCTGGTATGTCTTGGACTGGTATTTGGGGTGGAAAAATTTTCCAAGCATGGAGTACTTTCCCTGCCCAAAAGTGGGATAATATACCACTTTCTAGTGAAACTCATGCTTCATTAAACTATGGTCCATCAGCTGGAATGCCTTGGGCAATAGAAGAGACTCCTCTTCCTGCTTCTGGTTCAAAATTAGGAGTAGATGGGACACTTCCAAACAAAGCTGTAAATATAGATAGTATTGAAAGACTTGCCCAAAGAATTGGTTTTGAAGGAAGATATAGAGTATCTTTTCCAAAAGGAAAAACAGGTGTATGGACAATAAATCAAGATACCATGAATAGTGATGCTCAAAATCCTTTTGCAGACAAAACAGTCCATGTGGATAGATATACAGGAAAAGTTTTAGCAAAGGTTACTTTTGATGATTATTCACTTGCAGGTAAAACTATGGCTGTATCTATTCCTATTCATATGGGATTGGTAACTATTTGGAATCTTATAATTAATACAATAATTTGTCTATCAGTTATAATTTTAAGTATTACAGGTGTTATTATGTGGTGGAAAAGAAGACCTGAAAAATCTGGATTTAAATTAGTTCCTCCGGCTATTCCAAGTAAATTGCCCCATTGGCATAATGCTATGATTCTTATGTTAGCCCTTTCTTTATTTTTCCCATTAGTAGGTATTACTTTAGTTTGTGTTTTATTATTGGATATGTTTGTTTTATCTCGTATTCCAATACTTAAAAAAATATTTAAATAATACTAAGAAAAAGTACTTTTATTTACTCAAGTTTTGATATAGTTTCAAAAACGATAAAGAGTGCACTTGAGTAATGAAAGATTAGGTCAACTTTATGCAATATTTGCATTTTTATTTTGGGGTGGTTTATCTCCAATATATTTTAAAGAAGTTTCTTCTGTAGAACCAATTGAGATATTAGTTTATAGAGTTTTATTTTCAGTTATTACCCTTTTGCCTTTTTTCTTTTTCAAAAAAGAACTTATTGCTTTTTTTAATATTATAAAAGATTTTAGGCAAATAAGAAACCTATTTTTATCTACACTTTTTGTATCAATAAATTGGCTTATATTTATTTGGGCAATAACAAATAATAGAATATTAGAGGCTTCACTTGGATATTATATAAATCCACTTGTAAATGTCTTATTTGGCTTTTTATTTTTCAATGAAAGAATGACAAAATATCAATATCTAGCAATCTTTATAGCTATCTTAGCGATATTATACCAGTTAATAACGTTAGGTTATATTCCAATAGTTTCTTTATCCTTAGCTGTCTCTTTTGCTATATATGGAATGATAAGAAAAAAAATAAATGTAGGTTCTATCGTAGGTCTATTTGTAGAAGTTCTTTTATTATTACCTTTTGCAGGTGCATATTTAATTTATATTTATAATACTAAAGGAATAGCTTTTGGTGAAAATAGTGGAGTTTATGTCTCTTTTATGCTAGTTCTTGCAGGGCTAGTAACTGTTATTCCCTTGTTATTATTTAATGGAGCAGCTACAAGAATGAAACTTGCTACATTAGGTTTTTTTCAATACATTGCTCCTACAGTTTCTTTTTTTACTGCTGTGTTTATCTATCATGAAGAGTTTAATTTTGATAAATTAGTAACCTTTTGTTTAATCTGGTTAGCTCTTATTATTTATTCATTAGATTCATTTTCAAAGAAAAAAGTTAAAATTAAATAATTACAATTTGGTTTCACATTAAAATTTTAACTTGACTTATTATTCATAAATATTTATACTTCATAATATGTACATTTATTGGAGTGTTAAATGAAATTTGTGATGAAAAATAGATGATAGGTAAAATAAATAATTTAGTAGTAATAAAATTCGCCTTTTTGTTTGTAGTATTTTGTAATGTTGTGGTTGATATTGCCCATAAAATATTTTTACAAAATATTGCTTTTAAGATATTTGATGGAAGTACTCAAGTAATTTGGATATCTATTATAAATGCTTTGATTCTTATTCCTTATGTACTTTTATTCACACTAAGTGGATACCTCTCAGACAAATATAATAAAAAAAATATTTTGATATATGGGGCTGTATCTTCCTTTTCATTATCAATTCTTATGATATTTGCTTATGCTATTTCAAACTTTTATTTAGCAATGTTTGTTTTGGTTTTATTAGCTACTCAAAGTGCTATATACTCACCTGCAAAATTTGGTTTGATTTTAGATATATATGGAAAGAAAAACCTATCAAGTGGAAACTCTGCCCTGCAAGCTATATCAATAATAGCAATACTTTTTTCAATAGCAGGAGCTTCATACTTTTTTGAAGGTTTTTATAATAGTAAGCATCTTGAATTATTAAGTACAAAAGAAGAACTTTTATATGCAATCTTACCTTTGACTTATTATATTTTGCCTGTGGCATTTTTAGAGATGTTTGTCTCTTTTCTAGTCTTAAGAAGAGTGAATACTTATTACAAAAGAGATGAAGAACTATCTTTAAATAAGAGTGAGTTATTAAAGGGAAAACTATTAGGTAAAAATATAAAAGTGTTATCTTCAAATAGTGTGATATTTTTATCAGTTATTGGGCTTTCTGTATTTTGGGGAATATCACAAGGTATGATGGCTGTTTTCCCATCTTTTGCAAAAGAGTATTTAAATGTTACTGATGTGTTTGTAATAAATGCAGTTATTGGAGTATCTGGAATTGGTATAGCAATAGGTTCTATACTTTATTCTAGAATTTCAAAACACTATATAGAAGTGGGAACTATACCTTTATCAGCTTTAGGAATGGCAACTACTATTTATACAGCAACTATAGCACAAAGTCCATTTCTAATAGGTGTCTCATTTTTCATTTTTGGAATATTTGGAGGAATGTTTGTTGTTCCTTTAAATGCTTTAATTCAATTTAATGCAAAGAAAAAGATATTAGGAACAATTTTAGCTGGTAATAATTGGTTTCATTCTGTTTCTATGTTTTTGATGTTGTGTATGACTACAGTTGTATCTTTTTATAATTTGGACCCATTAAATACAATATATCTGATTTTATTTATTACTATAGTTGGGACAGCTTATACAGTAATAAAATTACCTCAATCTTTAATCTTACTTTTTTTAAAAAGTGTTATTGGATTAAAGTATAAACTTGAAGTAAGTGGAATAAAAAATATTCCTTCAAGCGGTGGAGTACTTTTACTTGGGAATCATGTTTCATGGATAGATTGGGCAGTTGTACTGATGTCAGTTCCTAGGGAAGTTAAGTTTGTAATGCATAAACCAATTTATGAAAAATGGTACTTAAATTGGATTTTAAAGATGTTTAAAGCAATACCTATTGGAATTACAGGAAGCAAAAATACAATTAAAATAATTGCAAATGAGTTAGATAAAGGAAGTATAGTTGTACTTTTTCCTGAGGGAGGAATTACACGAAATGGCCATTTAGGAGAGTTTAAAAAAGGATTTGAAAAGATATTAGAACTAACTACTAGTGATGTACGAGTAGTTCCTTTTTATATAAGAGGTCTTTGGGAGACAGTTTTTTCAAGAGCTAGTAAAAAATACAAAAAATCATCTAAAGTAAATAGTGTAACCATATCATTTGGGAAAAGAGTTAAAAAAGAAAAAGCAAATGTAATAAGTGTAAAACAAGAGATTGTAAATCTTTCAACAATTGCATGGCAAGAACATATAAATAACCTAGCACCATTAAATGAAGTTATTTTTGATAGATTAAAATCTGTATCAAGTGAGATGATTTTTGCAGATTCTACGGGAGTAAATCTATCAGGTAATAAATTTCTCACAGCCTCAATTTTATTTAAAAATTTACTAAATAAAAAGATACAAGGAAAAAATGTAGGTTTACTTTTACCATCAACAGTAGCAGGAGCGTTTATAAATTATTCATGTCTGATGTTGGGAAAAACCCTTGTAAACTTAAACTATACAAGTGAGTTAAGCTCAATAAAGCAAGCTATCTTACAAGCAGAAATCAAAACAATAATTGCTTCAAAAAAATTTGTTGAAAAATTGAAAAATAAAGGTATAGATGTAAGGGAAATATTTGACTTAGTTGATGTAGTTTATGTGGAAGAGTTAAAAGAGAAGATATCAAAAGTATCTGGCTTATTTACTCTTCTTAGTATTAAATTTTTTCCAGCATTCTTATTAAAACCTCTTTATTTAACAAAAATCAAAAAAGATGATATTGTTATGATTTTATTCTCATCTGGAAGCGAAGATTTACCAAAGGGAATCGAACTTACAAGTGATAATATCTTGGGTAACTCACAACAAATAGCTACAATAGTAAATGCAACACATGATGATATTATTGTAGGTTCACTACCTTTATTTCATGCTTTTGGTATAGTTGTAACCACTTTTTTACCTTTGATTGAAGGGATTAAATGTGTAGCCCACCCAGATCCAACTGACGGCTTTGGATTGGGAAAACTAATTGATGAATATAAAGCTACAATTATGTTTGGAACATCAACATTTTATAGACTTTATACAAAAAATCCAAAAGTAAATAAAGCTATGTTTTCAAGTATTAGACTTGCAGTAGCTGGAGCTGAGAAATTAAGGGATGAGGTAAGAGTTGATTTTAAAAATAAGTTTGAAAAAGAGATTTTAGAAGGATATGGGACAAGTGAAACTTCTCCCGTAGTTGCTTGCAATATTCCAGATACATTATCAAGTGATGGTTCTATTCAAGTGGGATCAAAAAAAGGAAGTGTAGGTATGCCAATACCAGGAACAATCATAAAAATAGTAGATCCTGATAGTTTTAAAGAGTTAGAAACAGGTGAAGAGGGTATGATTATCATCTCTGGAATTCAAGTTATGAAAGCTTATTTAAAAGATGAAATAAAAACATCAAAAGTATTAAAAACAATCAATAGTAAAACTTTTTATATCACAGGTGACAAAGGAAGAGTTGATAAAGATGGTTTTATTACAATAGTAGACAGATATTCAAGGTTTGCAAAATTGGGTGGAGAAATGATAAGTTTAGCAAGTGTTGAAGATAAGATTTCAAAACTTTTATTTGAAGATGAAAACTCAGAAGTTGATTTTATAGTTACTTCCATAGAAGATGAAAAAAAAGGTGAAAAGATTATATTACTTATTTCTAATGTAAGTGAAAAAGAAGTTGCAAAGTTAAAAGATGAGATTATCAAAAAATTTGATAATAAATTAATGATTCCTTCAAGTATAAAAATTGTGGAAGATATACCAAAATTAGGAAGTGGGAAAAAGGATTTTAAAAGGGCAAAAGAATTAGCTTTATAAATTTATAAAATAATTAGGCTATTTTTGATATAATCGCCACTATTTATAAAAAATACTAAAGGAAAAATATGAATTTTGTTTCTATTATTATGGGTAGTAAATCTGACTATGAAATTATGAAAAACTGTGCTGAAACATTGGAGCAATTCAATGTTCAATATGAAATGATAATCTCTTCTGCACATAGATCTCCTGAGAGAACTAAAACTTACATTAAAGAAGCTGAAGAGAAAGGTGCAATAGCATTTATTGCTGCTGCTGGAATGGCTGCACACCTTGCTGGTGCATTAGCTTCTGCTACAACTAAGCCTGTTATTGGAGTACCTATGAAAGGTGGTGCAATGGATGGTATGGATGCTATGCTTTCAACTGTTCAAATGCCTTCAGGAATGCCTGTTGCTACCGTTGCTTTAGGAAAAGCTGGAGCTATTAATGCTGCATACCTAGCTATTCAAATCTTAGCAATTACAGATAAAGAACTTGCTATAAAATTAAAAGAAGATAGAATAGTAAAAAGTAAAGCTGTAGAAGTTGATTCTAAAAGTATAGAAGTACTAATATAGTTTAAAATATCACACTATTTTTTATAGTGTGATATTTGCATTTTGAAAAATAAAAAACAAAGCTTTAGGGATAAATTAGATGATTACATTTTCACAACTTCTTTTAAAATTACAACAATTTTGGGCAGAGCAAGGTTGCAATATTGTTCAGCCTTATGATATACCAGCAGGAGCTGGGACATTTCATCCTGCAACACTATTAAGAAGTTTAGACTCAACACCTTGGAGTACAGCATATGTAGCACCAAGCAGAAGACCAACTGATGGAAGATATGGAGAAAACCCAAATAGATTAGGGGCTTACTATCAATTTCAAGTTTTAATCAAACCAAGTCCAGATAATATCCAAGATTTATATTTACAATCTTTAGAATATTTAGGTTTAGATGTTTCTAAACATGATATTAGATTCGTAGAAGATAACTGGGAATCTCCCACATTAGGAGCTTGGGGACTTGGATGGGAAGTTTGGCTTGATGGTATGGAAGTTACTCAATTCACATACTTCCAACAAGTAGGTGGAATAGCTTGTGATCCAGTTGCCGTTGAAATTACATACGGTACTGAGAGATTAGCTATGTATTTACAAGAGGTTGATTCTGTATTTGATATAGTTTGGAATGAAAATGAACATGGCAAAACAACATATGCAGATGTTCATAAAGAAGCAGAATATGAATTTTCTAAATATAATTTTGAAGTAGCAAATGTAGATATGCTATTTAAACATTTTGATGATGCTTTTAATGAGTGTAAGTCATGTTTAGCGCACGGACTTCCTCTTCCTGCATATGATCAATGCATGATAGCAAGTCATGCTTTTAATACACTTGATGCAAGAAAAGCAATATCTGTAACTGAGAGACAAAATTATATTTTAAAAGTGCGAGAACTTTCACAAGGTTGTGCTTTATTATATAAAGAACAAGAGCAAGATAGATTAAAAAGAATTGGAAAATAATGAAAATCAAAGAGATTTATGACTATTTAGATGAACTTTCACCTTTTTCTTTACAAGAAAAATGGGATAATTCAGGACTAGTTGTAGGTGCTTTTGATGAAGAGATAAATAAAGTTTATATTAGTATAGATTTAGATGAAGAATTAGTTTCTAATATGGAAGAAAATTCTTTAGTGATAACTCATCATCCTTTGATTTTTGCACCTTTGAAAAGAGTAAATTTTGATTCTTACTCTACAAAGATTTTAAGAAGTTTGATACAAAAAAATATTTCACTGATTTCAATGCACACAAATATTGATAAAACACATTTAAATAAATATGTTGGAAAAGAGATTTTAGGCCTAAATTTAGAAAATAATGAAGAATATATCTCATATGCCAAGGTAAATTCTTCATTTGATAAATTTTGTGAAGAAATTTCAAAAAAATTAAATATTGAAGAATTGAAATTTGTAAAATGTAGTGATGAGGTAAAAAGAGTTGCCTTAGTTACAGGGGCAGGAATGTCTATGCTATCGGAAGTTGATGCTGATTGTTTTTTAACAGGAGACATTAAATATCATGATGCAATGGATGCTAAAACAAGAGGAATATCATTAATTGATATAAGACATTATGAAAGTGAACAGCATTTTACAGAACTTTTATACTCTCTTATTGAAAAATATTTGAAAAAAAATAAATTAACAGCTATAATGGCGAATTCAAAAAATCCATTCAGTTTTTATAATACAAGGAGAAACGGTTGAACAAGTATTTAGAGGATTTAATCAAATTATCAAAATTTGACAGCAAAATTAGTTCATTTGAACCACAAATTGACAACGAAAAAGAAAAATTAGCAACTTTTGTTGAGATAGCAGAAGAGATTAAAAAAGGTATAAATGACACTTATGCTCAAATTGATGAGATAAAATCAAAAAGAACTAAAAATAATATTCACTTAGCTGAATTAAAATCGAAATTAGATGATATATCTAAAAAAGGTGCAATAGTTCAAACAGAAAAAGAAGTTAAAGCTTTACAATTAGAAGAAGAGATTGCAAAAGAACAAATTTCATTTGCAAATGAAGAGATTGAAAGACTTGATAAACTATCAACTGTAAAAGAAGAAGAGTTAAAAGAGTTACAAGACAAATTAACTGAAGAAGAAACTGGAATAAAAGAGTTACAAGTAGCTGTTGATAGTGCTATAGAAGAGATTAATAAAGAAAGAAATGTTGTTTATCAAGATAGATCAGAATTATTAGCTGATTTTGACAATAAAGTTTTAACTTTCTATGAAAAAATCAAAAGATGGGCAAAAGATACAGCAGTTGTTCCTGTTAAAAAACAGGCTTGTTATGGTTGTTTTATGAAAATTAGTGATCAAACATATGCAGAAGTAATTAAATCAGAAGAAATTATCAATTGTCCACATTGTGGAAGAATAATTTATAAAGAAGAAGAAACTGTAGAGGCTTAATCTTGAGCCTCTTTTCGATATTTTATTTTTTAGTATCTTTACTACTATATATTTTAGCAATCCCCTTTATTTTATTTAAGTCAAAAAACAAAAAATATAAAAAAGCTCTACCTGCAAGATTTTTTTTAAAAGATAATAACTCTTTTAGTGAATCAAAAATTTGGTTTCATGTTTGCTCTTTTGGTGAAACAAAAGCAATAAAACCAATTATTGAAGCTTTAAATGAAGATGTTAATATATCAGTTATTACAAATACAGGTTTTGAAGAGGCTGAAAAATTGAGTAAAAATGTTAGATTTTTGCCATATGAACTTTTACTTCCATTTTGGATAAAAAAACAAAAAGTTTTATTAGTGATGGAAGCAGAACTTTGGTATATGCTTTTTTTAGTTGCAAAAATTAAAAAAACAAAAACTATTTTGATAAATGCAAGAATTAGTGATAGATCATACTCTTCATATAAAAAGTTTTCTTGGTTTTATAAAAGAATTTTTAAAAATATTGATAAAGTATTTGCTCAAAGTGAAATTGACAAAAATAGACTTGAAGAGTTGGGTGCAACAAATATTGAGGTAATAGGAAATATAAAATTAGCTACATTACCAAAAAGAACTAATAAATACAAAAAAACAAATGAATTTATAATAACAGCTGGTAGCACCCATGAAAAAGAAGAAGAACTAATTTTAAATTCTTATGAAAAAGAGTTTGGGAAGTTGATTATTGTCCCCAGACACCCAGAAAGATTTGAGAAAGTAAATCTTCTTATAAATGATTTTGTAAAAGATAAAGATATTACTTATCATAAATTTTCCTTGAAAAATGATTTTTCAAGTGATATAATTTTAGTAGATGTTATGGGTGAGTTAAATAATATCTATGAAATATCAGATGCAGTTATACTTGGCGGGGCATTTGAAAAAATTGGTGGACACAATCCCGTTGAACCTGCATTTTTTAATTGCAGGGTGATAAGTGGTAAAAATTACTTTAATCAAAAAGCTCTTTTTGAGTGTATTGAGAATTATAAAATTGTAGAAAACTCTCAATTAAAAGATATAATGAGAGATATAAAAAATCTAAAAACAGCCTCTTTAAAAGAGAGGGGAACAATAGAACCAATATTAAGGGAAATAAATGGGACAAGATAAAGCTTATAAAGTATTAGCAAAACAAGAAAATATATCAAATAGTAAAGCGAAAGATTTGATTGATAAAGGCTTAGTAAAAGTTGGAGATAAAAAAGTTCTAATTGCAAGGGGTGACATCTCTGAAAATACAAAATTTATAGTAAAAGATGTAGCACCTATAAAAGTAATATTTCAAGATGATGATATCTTGGCTGTAGATAAACCAGCTTTTTTAACTGCAGATGAAGTGTCAAGAAAGTTTCCCAATTATTTATTATTAAATAGATTAGACAAAGAGACAAGTGGAGTTATGCTTTTTGCAAAAAATGAAGAGTTTCAAACAAAAGCTATAAGAGAGTTTAAAAATAATGCAGTATATAAAGAATATGTTGCTATAGTTGAGGGAAAAGTTATTGATGAAATTGTAGTTGATAAACCAATTTTAACTATTAAAAACAACAAAGGTGTTGCTAGAAGTAAAGTGGATATTAAAAAAGGTAAAAGCGCTAAAACTACAGTTTACCCAATGCTTATTGAAGGGAATAAATCAAAAATTAAAGTTGTGATTGATACAGGAAGAACTCATCAGATTAGAGTTCACTTAAATTATATTGACTATCCTATTATAGGTGATAATGTTTATGGGAAACCTTCACCTCAAGTAAATAGAGTTTTATTACACTCAAAAATAACTAAAATATTTAATTATACATTTGAAGCAAAGGTTCCTAGAGAATTTAACATCTATGGACTTTAAATAAAATTTAAGGTTTGATAATTTATGAAAATTCCTAAAAACCCTTAAAATAGCTATAAAAGAGATAAAAAGTTAAATTTATTATTTAAATTTAACTTAAAATCGACTCAATTAAAGATATATAAAGTTAAACTTTAGTAAAATCACTCAATTTTAAAAATGGAGTAGAGTTTTGTTTGATGTAATAACTGGGTCGATTAAAAGTGCAGTAAATAAAGTAAGATTTAAAGATGATGCAGCATCATTAAAAAAAGCAACAACTGAACTTAGAAAAGCACTATTAAAAGCAGATGTACACCATAAAACTACAAGAGATTTAATCAACAATGTTGAATTAAGAACAAAAGAGTTAGGAATAGGTCAAAACGCCTTTTTAAAAGCTTTACAAGAGAATTTAACAAGCATTTTAACAGCTGAGGGTAATCAAGGTTTTGTATTCTCAAATACTCCTCCAACAACTGTTTTAATGACTGGGCTTCAAGGTTCAGGTAAAACAACAACAACTGGTAAACTTGCAAATTATTTAAAACAAAGAAAGAAAAAAGTTTTAATAGCTGCTTGTGATTTACAAAGACTAGCAGCAGTTGAACAACTAAAACAAATCTGTGCACAAATTGAAGTTGATTTATATTTTGATGACAATGAAAAAGATCCAGTAAAAATTGCAAAAGCTGCTCAAGAAAAAGCAAAAAAAGAACTTTATGATGTACTTTTAGTTGATACAGCTGGACGATTAGCAATTGATACAGAATTAATGAATCAATTATCAAAAGTAAAAGATGCCCTAAATCCAGATGAGATTTTTTATGTTGCCGATTCATTAACTGGTCACGATGCAACAAAAACTGCAACTTCTTTTAAAGAACAAATTGGAATAGATGGTGTTATTTTATCTAAATATGATGGTGATACTAAAGGTGGGGTTGCAATCTCTTTAGCTGATCAAGTTGGAGTTCCTTTAAGATTTATAGGTGTTGGTGAAAAAATGCCAGATTTGGAAGTATTTATTCCAGATAGAATTGTTTCTAGACTTATGGGTGCTGGAGATATTGAAGGACTTGCAGAAAAAACATCAGCAATTATTGATGAGAAAAAAGCAAAAGAAGTAACTAAAAAAATCAAAAAAGGTGAGTTTAACTTTAATGACTTTTTAGAACAACTTAAAATGATGAGTAAATTAGGTTCTATGAAATCAATTTTAGGGATGATTCCAGGTATGTCACAAATGGCTGGACAACTAAAAGATATGGATTTTGAAAATTCTGATGAGATAAAAAGAATCAAAGCATTAATTGGTTCTATGACTCCAAAAGAGCGAGAAATGCCATCACTTCTTAATCCAAGTAGAAAAAAAAGATTATCTAAGGGTTCTGGATTATCAGAAGTACAAGTTAATAAAATTTTGAAGCAATTTAAAAGTGCATCAAAAATGGCAAAACAATTATCAAACAAAGGTGGGATGAAAGGCTTATCAAGCATGATGTCTCAAATGAAAGGTCCTGGTGGAATGCAAGGTCTACCACGATAAAAATTAAAACACAAATAGTGTTGAGTTGTAAACTTCAATGACGAGTTTAGAATTCAATACTATTAAATAAAAAAAGGAAAAACATGACAGTAATTAGATTAACAAGAATGGGTAGAAATAAAAAACCATTTTATAGAATCGTTGTAACAGATTCAAGAAAAAGAAGAGATTCAGGATGGATTGAATCAATTGGTTATTATAACCCAGTAGCAGAACCAAAAGTGTTAAAACTTGACGAAGAGAGATATAACTATTGGTTAAGTGTTGGTGCTAAACCTTCTGAAAAAGTTAAAAAATTAGCTGAAGCAAAATAAGTTTTAATATGATTAAAAACTTCATTGAAAGCTACGTAAAGCTTATTGCTAGTAATCCAGACTCAATTGTAGTATCTGAAAAGCAAATAGATGATACTTTTGTTGAAGTTACTATAAGTGCAGATACTCAAGATGTGGGTAAACTTATAGGGAAAAATGGAAATATGATAAATGCATTGAAAACTATGGCTAATGGCTGTAAAGCAAAAGATGGTGTATCATATAAAATACAAGTAGTTGCAAACTAACTTAAAATGAAAAATAAAATCTATGTAGCTAAACTTGGAAAATCAGTAGGATTAACTGGAGAAATTAAAATCTTCCTTGATTCTGATTTTCCAGAGCAGTTTAAAAAAGGTGCTACATTTACAACTAATAAAGATAATTCTCTTACTGTAAAGAATTATAACGAATCAAGAGGTATTATTTCTTTCGATGAAATTAATAATATTGATGATGCTAAAAAACTAACAAATCAACAATTATTCACCACAGAAGAAGACACAAAAGATAACTGCAAATTAAATAAGGATCAATTTTTTTGGTTTGATTTAATAGATTGTATGGTGATTGAAAACGAAGAAATTCTAGGTACAATTATTGAAATTCATAGGTATCCACTTGGTGACTATTTTGAAATAAAAACAGAAAAATCTTTAGTGGAAAAAGATCTTCCAAAAAACTTTTTACTTCCTTATGAAAAAAACTACATCAAAAGTGTAGATATTAAGAATAAAAAAATTGATGCAAAAGATGCAAAAGCTATTTTAGAAAATAGCTAGTAATTACATCTTTTATCATATTCTTCAGTTGTATAGTCGTAAATCTCTACATTTATATTATATTTAAGTAAATATTCTTTAGCAACTTTTTCTCTTTCTATATCGTTTTCGAATGGACCCACAAAAATCTCTACATTATTTTGATAATCCCTACACAATGTTATACTATCATTAACAGAGTAAACTTTGTCAAGAAATGATTTATAGATATCTTTACTTTTTGTTTGTATCTTTATAACTTTTACAAACTGATTTACCTTCTCTTTAACTATTTCAGGTTCTACTTTCACAACTTCATTTTCTTTTGTAGTATCTTCAATTGAAGGAGTTGTCTCTTCTGCTTTATTTGATTCTACTTGAGCATTTGTAGTTACTTTTGTTTCTTCATTTGGCGTATCTGTTGTTAGAGTTGGTTGTTCTGTTTCTTGATTAGTATTTTCATCAACTTTATCTGAACTATCTGTAGGTACATTTTCTCCTTCTTTTGTATCATCTTTTGTTGTGATAACATTATCTATTTGTTTATCAATATTTTCATCAATATTTTCTTTCTTAATTGCAGGAAGTACTTCTTCCATTCTTTTTCTTTCAGCTTCTTTTATTTTTTCAATTTTTGCTAATCTTTCCATTTCTAGTTGTTTTTTTGCTTCAAGGTACAAATTCTCTTTCTCTTGAGCTTTTTGTTCTTCTGTAGTAGAATTTTCAACTATTTCATATTTTGTTAAAAGATTTAGTTTTTTGTTTAATCTATTTGCATCAATATCATTTGGTGTAAATTGGTACTCTTCTTTTTGAACTTTAGCTTCTTGTGCTTTTGGTTGCTTTACAACAGGCTCTGGATCAAAAACTCCAATTAAATAAAGTACTGCACCAATTGAAACTAAAGATAATAATATTGAAACTGCTATTGTAAGTATTTTGATAAATTTATTTTGTTTTTTCTGAATTGGAAGTTCTTCATTTAATTCAATATCTTCACCATAATTAGTGGATGCATTATTTAAGTTAATATCATCAACAGGTGAAATTTCATCTTCATTTGAATTTGTAGATTTAGGTTCATTACTATTACTTTGAATCTCTTCTATTACTTCTTCATCTTCTGAAGGATCGTCATCTCTTATTAAAGATTCTATCTCTTCATCGGAAAGAGAAGACTTTCTTCCCTCAACTAATAAATCTTCACTTTTCTTTTCGTCAAGAACTTCTTCTAAACCTAAGTTTTGCATAGTTTCTTCTAAAAGTTCTGCTTCAGTTTTTTCTTTATTTTCTGCCATTTTTACTCTTTAGATGATGATTTTCTATATTCTTTTTGTCTTAGTAATATCTTTTCTTTATTTTCTTCGTAATATTTTTTTCTGTATTCTTTTAATTCTTCTTTTTTCTTTTCTCTGTATTCTTTGTCATATTCTAATCTTTTTTCTCTATTTTCAAGATAATAGCTTTTTTTCTGGTTTCTGTAGTCTTTTATTTTCTGAATAATTTTATCTTTTCTACTGTCAACATGAGATTTTTGTTTTTTAATAATTTCTTTTATCTTTAAATCGAAATTATCAATATTTAAATCATTTTCATAATCATAAATTTGTTGTTTAGATTTTTTTAATGATTCGTTAGACTCTTTTTCAAGCTTCTTTTTTAGATAATATTCTCTTTTCTTTTTTTTATGATCTAAAAAATTTCGCTCTCTGAGTCTTTTTAATTCTTCTAAATCCATTTTAACCTAATAATTAACTAGTTTTTAATTGATTTGCTATTGTTAATAGCTTATCTGCAGTTTGAATTGCTTTTGAATTTGCTTCATAAGCTCTTTGTGCAGTTATTAAATCTACCATCTCTGTTACTAGTTTTACATTTGACATCTCTACAAAGCCTTGTCTAAGATTTCCAAATTGCTCTTCTGTAGGATTTGCATCAATTGGATCACCTGAAGCTGTTGTTGCTTTAAAAAGTGATTCACCTAATGGTTCTAGACCTGCTGAGTTTACAAAGTCAGATAAAGTTATTTGTCCAACCTCTTGCTCTTCACCTGTTGTTGGATCTGTTGCCGTAATTAGTCCATCTGCAGCTACATTTATTTTTATAAGATTATCAGGAATAACAATTTCAGGATCTAATAAGTAACCATTACCATTTACTATAGAACCATCACTATTAACTTTGAATTGTCCATTTCTAGTATAGGCTATTTCTCCATCAGGCATAGTTATTCTAAAAAAACCTTTACCTTCAATGGCTATGTCTAAGTCATTACCTGTTGATTGTAAGTCACCTTCTGTAAAAGACTTTTGTATACCTGAAATTCTAACTCCAGAACCTACATCAATTCCTGTTGGATTTCTAGTGTCTTGACTAGTGGCACCACCTGTATAGTTTAATCTTTGATACATTAAATCTTGAAATTCAGCTCTGTCTTTTTTAAATCCAGCCGTATTTACATTTGAAATATTATTTGAAGTAACATCAATTTGATGCTGCTGCGCATACATTCCTGAAGCTGCTGTATACATTCCTTTTATCATGGTGAATCCTTTATTGACAAAATACTATACATTATATTTAAAGAATTTTTAAATTCAAATAAATTTGAAGACAAATATACTTAATATTAAGTATAGATTTAAAACAAATTAATTATAATAGAAGAAATTTTAAATTTAACAAAGGTGTATAAATGAAAATACTAATAGTTGATGATAGTTCTACTATGAGAAGAATTATTGGTAATGTTGTGATGCAGTTAGGAATTGATAAAGAAGATTTCGATGAAGCTGAAGATGGAGTAAAGGCTTGGAATAAATTGGCTAGCAAACAATACGATGTTATTTTAACTGATTGGAATATGCCTAATATGAATGGCTTAGATTTAGTTAAAAAAGTAAGAAAAGAGGGTAATCATCAAAGTACACCTATAATTATGATTACTACTGAAGGCGGTAAAGGGGAAGTTATTACTGCTTTAAAAGCTGGAGTAAATAATTATATTGTTAAACCTTTTAATGCAGAGATATTAAAAGAAAAATTAGATGGTGTATTTAAAAAATAGTTAAATAAAAAGGCATAACTATGAGTATGAGTCAAGAAGAAATCGAAGCCTTAATGAATGGATTAGATATCTCTGAAAATGAAAGTTCTACAAGTGATGATACATCCTCGGATGAAAATGATTCTGAAAACATGTCTGAAGATGATATTGCAAATTTAATTGCAGAAACAAATTTATCAAATAAAAATGTAGATGATGAAGATAATTCAGATGTAACATCTGAAAAAGCAGAAGACAAAGCAGACGATGCTCAAAAAATGTCAGATAATGATATTGATGCTTTATTAAATTCACTAGAAGATGAGTCTGAAGAAGAATCTTCAGATTCTAGTGAGGAAATAGATTCACTTATTAATAATATTGATTCTAATGATGAAAAAAATAATAAAATTGTTAATGAAACTGATAGTAATGAAACTGTTGATACAAGTGAAATTGATGATTTAATTGCAGGATTAGAAAATGATAAAGATCTTGAGAATGAGTCCTCTGATGATGACTATTTAAAAGATTTAGATCTTAACTTTGATGCAGAATCAATTGATGAAATTGATAAAATTGATCTAAAAGAAGAGCCAGAAGAACCAGAAATAACAATTACACCTTCAAACAAAAAAAGAGGGAATAATGTAGTAAATGTTGAACAAATCAATATCCCTAATCAATTGGGCGAAGTTGCTAACGACTCAGAAGAAAAGGCAACTAAAATATTTGATGCATTAAGTTATATTCTAGAAGATAATGAAGAGCTTAGAAAAACAACTAAATCTTTAGATAGTTTTATTCAATCTCAATACAAAATGCTAGAGATGTTAAATCAAAAATTTCCAAATGTAAAAGAATTTTCAGAAAATTTAGAGTCAGTAAAAGAGCTTCTTGAAAAGCCAAAAGAAATTCAAACAAGACTTCATAATAGAGATAAAGAACTTTTTGAAACAATGGAATTAATGCAATTTCATGACATAAACAGACAAAAAATAGAACGAGTTATGGGTCTAGTTATAAATCTATCTCGTCAATTAAACTCTATATTTGATGATGAATCTAATAGCGTTAATCTTCCTGGTGCTACTCATCTACCAGGAGATACTTCTAATGATTTGCTTAATAGTGATGATTTAGAATCGTTAATTGCAGAATTTGGTAAAAGTAAGGATTAAATTATGAATCAAGGAATGTACCCTTTAGCAGCTGCTATGGTAAATCAAATAAATAGAGTTGATACTGTATCTAATAATTTAGCAAATAGTAGAACTATAGGATTTAAACAAGAAAGCTTAGCTGAAGGCACTTTTAACAACTATTTGTTAAAAGCAAATCTTGAGGGTAAAAAATCAGAATATATAAATGAATTGACAAATAAAGTTCCTAAAATTGATCAAAAATTTATTAATAGTTCACAAGGTCCTATAGTGCAAACTGGAAATGATTTAGATTTTGCTTTGAAAGAACCTCAAACTTTTTTTGCAGTTTTAGATCAAAATGGAAATGTGCAATATACAAAAGATGGTTCATTTAAAAACCTTGATGGATTTTTAGTAGACTCAAAAGGAAATAATGTTTTAAGTGCAGATGGCGAACCTATAGCTATTGAAGAGGGCTTTAAACAAGCAATTGGAGTATTTAATATTGATTACAATAATTTAGAAAAATTTGGAGATAATAATTATAAGTTAAAAGATGAACAACAAGCAGCAGTACAAGTTCAAGCTGAGGAAGATAACGAAAACTTTGTGCTTCAAGGTTCGCTGGAACAATCAAATGTAAATAGTGTTATGGCAATGGTTCAATTGATTGAAGCTCAAAGAAGCTATGAACAAGCACAAAAAGGTATAACAGGTATTGATAGTATGAATAAAACAATAATTCAAAAATTAGGTAACGGTTAATTATGAAACCAAGTAATGTAAGCGAACTTTTATTTAACACATTAAGTTATAGAGCAGAGAGACAAAAGGTTATATCTAGTAATATTGCTAATATAAATACTCCTGATTATAAAACAAAAGATTTAAGTTTTGAATCACAACTTCAAGAAAAAAATAAACAAAAAAATTTGAAATTAGTAACAACCAATCAAAATCATATTAAATCACAAGAACAAAATGGCAAAAATTCAAAAATGGAAGTTTATGAAGTTGAAAACTTGCAAGAACAAAATGATGGAAATAATGTAAATTTGGACACACAAATGAGTGAAATGGCAAAAAATAATACAATGTTTCAAGCAATACAAGGCTCAATAAGAAAAGATGTTACTTTTTTCACATCAGTTATAGATGCTTCTGCCAAAAACTAATTAGGATAAATAATATATGGATCAACTTTTAAAGTTTGTAAATAATTTAAATTCTGCTCAAAGAGCTGTAATAATAGGAGGTTTTTCCCTTTTATTGGTTCTTCTACTTGGATTATTAATTTATTCGAATGTAAAAGCTGAAGATAGTAAACTAAATTACACAATTGCTACTAATCTTACAAAAAACCAAGTTATGTTAGCTTCAAGTGAATTAGAAGCATCTGGAATTTTATTTTCAGTTGTTGGAAGTGGTAATTCTCTTACTTTAAAAACATCAAAAGATTTTATAAATATTGCGAAAATAAAATTAGTGACAAGTGATGCTGCCACAAATAAACATGTTGGATGGGAAATTTTTGAAAAATCTTCATTAGGTACAACTAACTTTGAAAATAAAGTTAAATATTTAAGAGCTTTAGAGGGTGAACTTTCAAGAGCCTTAGAATCTTTATCTGGTATATTAAGGGCTTCTGTAAAGTTAGCTATTCCAAAGGAAACAATTTTTACTGAAAGAAAAACACCTCCTACTGCATCTGCAGTTTTAAGTTTAAAACCAGGTGTTTTTTTAACTCAAAAACAAATTGATGGAATCAAAAACTTTATTGCTTCTGCAATTCCTAATTTAACAATAGAAAATATTAAACTTATAGATCAAGATGGTTCAATTTTAGAACAATCAAAAGAAGAAGTAGATAATTTAAGCTCAGTGACTCAAAATAAGTATAAAAAAAGATTGGAAAAAGAGTTTGAAGGAAAAATTGTAGATTTATTAGAACCTTTTGTTGGAAAAGGAAGAGTAGTCGCTAGGGTTTCACTAAGTTTAAACTTTTCAAAAAAACACACTCAAGAAGAAATTTATGAACCAGAAGGGACTATTCGAAGTCAACAAACTACTGAAAATACTTCTTCATCTGATGGAGTAGTAAAAGATACAGCAGCAGTTCCTGGTGTTCAAAGTAACATTCAAGCACCGCAACCAGAAGGAAACAGTGGAACTAATTCATCAAAAAATGAAAGTTCAAAAAATATAATTAATTATGAGATTTCTAAAAGAGTTATAGATCATGAAGACAAAAATTATGCAACTATAAATAAAATCACGGCAGCTGTAACTTTTGATTCTACCGTTTTAACTGATGTTCAAAATAAAGATGAGTTTATTAATAATATTGTAGAAGTGGTTCAAGATACTATAGGTTATGATGATAAAAGAGGTGATAAAATCACTGTAAAAGATTTCAAATTTGTCACTTATGATAAAAAAGCAAACCTTGATGAAAATGGTAATCCAATTGTAGAAGATTCTGGAGATACAATTGGTATGGTAAAAGCTATATTAGCTGAGTTTAGTGAGTATTTTCAATATTTAATTGCTTTAATCTTATTGTTTATTTTTTACAGAAAATTTATTGTTAAAAATGATGTTGTTATTCTAGGCGATGGAGTTGGAACTACAGGAACTGGAAAAGCTGGTAAGGGAAAAGATATTAATATTCCTGGTATAACTGATGACACTAAATTAGAAGATGAATTTAATTTAGATAGTGCAAAAGGTAGGTTAAAATCTAAAGTAAGAAGTCAGATTTTAAATAATCTTGAAGGATTAGATGAAGAATCAGCAGCTAAATATGAAGTCTTAATAGAAGAAATTGATAGAATAATCAATAATGAACCAGCTGAAATGGCAAAAATGATAGAGTTGTTATTATCAGAAGATACTGGTAAAAAATACAATAATAACAAGAAGAAAGGAAGATAGATGCAAAACCCACTAGATCATGAATTGACTAAGGGTATGCCAATGCTACAAAAAGTGGCTACCTTTTTTGTATTAATTGGAGAAGAAGCAACTGTTAAAATTTTTCAACATTTACCTAGGCATGTTGTAGAAAATATATCTACTGCTATTACACAATTGGGCTCGATTGATAAAGATACTTCATTGGCTATTTTGGAAGAGTTTCATTTATATACAAGAACAAAGGGATTTATTAGTTCTGGTGGATATGATTATGCAAAAGATCTTTTATACAAATCTTTAGGTAAAAGTGATGCAGATGAAATTTTAGCAAAATTATCTAAAATGCAACTAGCTTCACAATCATTTAATTATCTTGATGCTATAAATCCAAAGCAATTAGCGGATTTTATTAAAGAAGAATCTCCTCAAACAATTGCAGTTATTTTGGCTCATATGAATGCTAATGGTGCGGCTGATGTTCTAAATCAGTTAGATGAAGATGTAAAAGTTAAAGTTACAATGCAAATGGCTACAATAAAAGATGTATCTCCTGATGTTGTAAGAACTATTTCAATAGTTTTAGAAAAAAAGCTAGAATCACTTTTATCTTCAATTGTGGATGTTGGTGGGGTTAAGGTTGTAGCTGATATGTTAAATAGAATGGGACCTAAGTCTCAAGATATACTTAAAAATATCAATGGTGTAGATACCGCCCTAGCTACAAAAATTAAAGAGAACATGTTTGTATTTGAAGACTTACTTGCTTTAGATAAAGATGATATAATGAAAATACTTCAAAATGTAGAAATGGCAGATGTTGCAGTTGCAATGAAAAATGCAACAGAAGATGATCTTGCAGTTGTAAGAAGTGCAATGTCTCAAAGAGCTAGTGATAGATTTCAAGAAGAGTTTGAAATGCTTACAAAAGTTAAAATTAAAGATATTGAATCAGCTCAAAGAAAAATGCTTGATGCAGCCCAAAAACTTATTGAAGAGGGTGTAATTGAGAGGGAAGTAGAATAACAGATGGAAAAAAACAATGTATACTCTAATGCAAAAGTAATTAAATCTAAAGATGGAATTGAAAACTTTCAATTAGGAACTTTTTTAAATACTGGTGAAATTACACAAACTGATCAAATGCAAATGGTTGCAAAATTAGATGAGAAACAAGTAAGTATTAATGGTGATCAAATATTAGCTGAGATCAAAGCTCTTGCTGGAACTATTGCTGCTGTTCAACAAAAAGTTGATGGCTTAGAACATATTGGATTAGCAGGTGGTAAAGATATAGATCATCAAGTGGTTCAAGCTATTAAAGACTTAAAACATTATGCAGCTTTTTTTGAACAGGCAACTTTTCAATTAGAAACAAAAATACTTAAAACATCTATTTCTATAGCTCAAAAAATCATTTCCGTAGAAATAGGGGAAAATTCAGCAAAAATAGCAAAAGAGACTATTCATAATATATTAGACAAAATAAAAACTGCTTCAAAAGTAAAGATTCATCTAAATCCTAGAGACTTTGAACTTCTAAAAAATGACTTAAATCTTGAAGGTACTCATATCTCTTTAGTTCAAGATGGAAATGTAACTGCTGGAGGTGTTGTAATTGCCAGTGACCTAGGAAATTTTGATGGGAATATAGAAGCAAAAGTAAACTCAATGCTAGAATCACTTGATTCTATAATGTAAAATTCTACAAAAGTAAATATTAGCTTAAAACACTAAAAACTATCTAAAAATCACTCTTTTTTATTATTTTTTATTAAAATTAATAGAAGCCATTGTGATATAATTCATTATAAACTTAAACAAAGAGACTTAAATTTATGGAAATTAATGACAGAGCATACGATCTTTTAGTCGATACCCAAATTACAGTAGATGTAATGCTAGGTAGTGCAAATATTACTATTAAAGACTTCCTAGATTTAGGTGAGGGTGACATATTATCACTTGATAAAGCAGCAGGAGCTGGAGGTGATATTTATGTTAACAGTAGAATTATTGGTACAGGAGATATTATCGTTATTGATGAAAAATTAGCAGTTAGAGTTCAAGATGCTATGGATTCAGATAATGTAGTAAGATATTTCTTTGATGAAAATATGTTATAGGAGAAAATTATGGCAACTACAGATAATGTACAAGTAAGTACTGCTACTGGTGTAAACGGTCAGCAGTATACACAAGCTATTAGTAATGATAAGCTTACAAATGAAGATTTTTTAAATTTAATGTTAGAACAAATGAAACAACAAGATCCAACTAAGCCTATGGATTCACAAAGTATGCTTGATTCACAAATGCAAATGTCAACAATTGAGACAAACTTAGATATGTCAACTTCAATGAAAGCATTACAACAATCTTTTGCTCAAATGAATTTATCAACAGCAACTAATGTTATAGGTAAAATAGTTGAAACTGATGAATTAGGAGATGATGGACTTAGAAGAGCTTATCAAATTGGTTCAGCAGAATCAATAAATGGCGAAATTTATGTAGAGGGTCTTGAAATCATTACAAATGAAAAGGGTGAATTAACTTATGCTAATGAAACTACTAGAATCCCATATAGTAGCATAAGTAGAATTAATTATACTCCTACTTCAGGATCAGGTGGAAGTACGAACCCACCAGATACAACAACTGGTGATGATACAACTACAGCTGAAAATAATACTGGTTCATCTGATACAACAACAAATAGCTAAGGAAAAGAATTATGAATGGTAGTTTATACAATGCATTATCTGGTATTAGTGCAGCATCTAATTATGTTGATGTAACATCAAATAACATTGCTAATGTAAATACTATTGCTCATAAAGAAAGTAGAATTTCTTTTGCTGATTTAATGTATCAAAATGGAGAAGGAAAAGGTGTTGGAGAAGGAACAATAAATAAAACATTTAGACAAGGCGGAGTAAAGGATACAAACAATCCATACGACTTTGCAATACAAGGAAAAGGTTTTTTTGTTGTAACTGACCCAGATACAAATAAAACATTTTATACAAGAGCTGGAAATTTTTTAGAATCTAAAGCTGGGATGCTTGTAAATAATCAAGGTTTAGAGGTAATGGGACTTCAAACAAAAGTTATATCTACAACAACTTCTGATGGTACAACTGCTTTTGGTGATAATTATACTATGCCATTAGCATCAGCAATAATTACGCAAGAAGATAGAACTTTATCAATTAATACTAAATCAACTGATTATCGAGATAGTGCAACAGATGTAGGTGTTTCAGGTAATAATTATAAAACAGCAAATTCTGTTATTTCAGATATTGAATTGTTAAAAAAAGATTATACAGATAAGTTGAAATTATTAGAGTCTAACCCAAATGAAGTTTCAGTTTCTTCTACTTTTCAAGAATCAAAGATTGATTACAAAGATTATGAAACAAAATTAAATAATCAAAATGATGTTTTAAGATTGAATCTAGGAAATGTTGAAATTAAACAAAATTTTGATACTGATGCTTTAACAACTATGAAAAAACTAGCTGACCAGATTTCAGATGAAGAGGGATATTCCGCTTCTTTTGATCCAGCTACAAGTACTTTAACAATTAATAATTTAGTAGCAGGAAGAAATACAAAAATTACTTCACCAACTATAAATGCAACTGAAGCAACTGTTGATACAGTTGATGCAATTAAAGGTTCAGGTTTAGCAATGGTTGAGTCTTCAAGAGATGCTTTAAATCAAGCTGTACAATTAGCAAATGCAAAGTTTCTTGATATTCAAAATGGTATTCCAGCACCAAATCAAGCAACACTTACCCTTGAACCTATAAACTTAAAATTAACAAATATAGGTTTAGCATCATATAATGATACAAAATTTAGTGTTGCAGATGATGGAGTTTTATTACTAACACAAGGAAGTAATACTTATGTTGTAGGTAGAGTATCAACTGTTTATTTTCCTGATGAACAAAGTTTAAATGCAGCAGGTGATAATTTATATACACAAACAAAAGATTCTGGCGAGCCAAAAAATGCAGATATATTAAATAATATAGCTGCAAATAGTGTGGAAGTAAGTAATATAAGTACATCAACAGCATTGACAAAACTAATAGTTGCACAAAGAGCTTTTGAAGCTAATTCAAAATCTATGACAACATCTGATGATTTTTTAAAGACAGCAATACAACTTAAAACTACATAAGATGTCTATTAATTAGTACTTAAGAAGTATTAATTAATAAACATAAAATGTTTATAATTTATCTAAAAGGATAAGCCATGATTGGAGCACTATGGACAGGAATTTCAGGTCTATCAGCACAACAAAAAGCTTTAGACAATGAGTCACATAATATTGCGAATGTTAATACAATAGGTTACAAATCATCAAGAATCTCTTTTGCTGACCAAATGTATCAAGACAAAATAGGAAAAGGTGCTAAAGTTCTAGATGCTGAAAAACTTTATACTCAAGGTGGATTTAAATCTACAGGAGTTAATTTTGATATGGCATTATCAGGAAGTGGTTTTTTTACTGTAAGTAATAAAAGCTCAACTGGTACTAGTGAAACTTATTATACAAGAGCTGGTAACTTTAGAATGGGTGATAATGGTACTTTGCAAGATGCCGCAGGGAATGAAGTTCAAGGTTGGGCAATGAGTGCTATTACCGAACAAGATAGATTATCAACTAACCCTAATATTAATGTTTTTACGAGTGCATACACAGAACTTTTAACATCAAAAATAATAAATCTTAATAAATCAGTTGAAACATATACTGCAAAAGCTACAGACTATACTCAAACTGTAAAAGGTGATGTATCTACTGTTTATTCTGGGTATGGACTTAAGAGTGAGGGTTCAAAAGTAGATGATGTAAAAGCATTGATTAAAAATTATTCAGATGCATTAACTGAATATCAAGCTAATCCTGATGGTCCTTCTCAAAGTGCTATTGCTCAAAAAACACAAATCAATTTTCTTGGAACTGATTTAAGTAAAGAATCAGACACTATATATGTCTATATCGATGGTTCAAAGATAGAACAAAAGTATGAGTCTAAACCTGCAAGAATGTCTGATGATGGAAGTAGAATGTTAACAGAAGTTGAAGCAAGTCAAATAGCGACATATAAAGCACTAGCTGATAAAATTTCTGATCAAACTGGATTTGTAGCTTATACGGTTACTGATCAAGATATTACTGGAACTACAGAAACTGGTAGTGCTATAGATTCTTTTGAATCATTTGATACTTTTACAAAATCTACAAAAGACTTGGATGTATTACATGGAATGATAGAAATTGAGTCAATGGTTCCTGGAAAAGAATTTAAGATTACTGAAGTTGGAGAGTATTCTGGTTCTTATGTTTATGGGTCTTTTAATGAAACAACAAGTGCAACAAATGTTCAAAAAGGTACTGGTCTTGGTGGTTTACAAAGTGCTAGAGAAGCTTTAGCTAAAGCTATTAGTGGTAATCAAAGAGATGTTTTCACAATGGAAGAGTTAAATCTTAATGGTTCAGATTCATATACTTTTGATTTTAGTGTGTATGATAAAGATTTAGAAAAAACTATTAATTTCGGTTCTGCAATTAGTGTTGACCCAACAACAGATATAGATAGTGTTATTTCAAATCTTACTTCAGGTTCATCAGTTTCAGTTGCTAATTTTAATAAATACTTTACAGCTAAAAATATCAATGGATCACTTGTTATTGAGGCAAGAGAGTATGATGTAGAATTTAGTACGGAATTATTTGCTAATGGAGCAACTTATACTACAGCAGCTAGTGGGACAAATTATACTTTTTCAGGAACTGATGCTATTTTGGCAAATGGGCAAACTAGTTTTTCTATAACTATTCCAGCTATAACTTTAGGTGATGGTACTGTTATAAGTGGAATAAGTGCTACAGGAGGAAGTATAAATTCACCTAGAGACTTAGATACTCTTGCTGGAAAACTAAATGACTTATTTGCTAAGAATACCGCGACTAATGCTAGTGGAAGAACAGTTTCAACTCCATATAATGCAATTGTTGTTAATGGAAGTTTAATTATTGAGCAAACTTCAGGTGGTGCAGTTTATCCAGCTAATTTAACTATAAATAAACTTGCAGGTGGTATTGACAAAAATGCTGATGCTTCTGGTCGTAAAGGTACAGGTGCAGAGTTTTTAGAGATCAAAACTACCCTTGATCAAACTTCTTCTCAAGATTCTTTACAATTGAGGCTTGATACCCTTGGCATATCAGATTCCGGTTTTGGTGAGTTTTCAGTTAATGATGCAGGTTTAATTATAATGAAACAAGATGGAGCAGAGTTTGCTATTGGACAAGTTTCTATTGCATTGTTTAATAATGAAAGAGGATTAGATCCAATGGGAGATAACCTTTTGGCAAAAACTACTCAAAGTGGTGAACCAACATTTAATATAAATAATGATAGAACAGCTACTATTTTAGGTAAAAACCTAGAGTTAAGTACCGCAAATTTAAGTGAAAGTTTAGTAAACTTAATGGTATTTCAAAGAGCATTTGAGGCAAATGCTAAATCAATTACAACGGCAGATGCACTGCTAACAACACTGATTCAGTTAAAACGATAATAAATAAAATAGATAGATTTCTCTATCTATTTTTTAAAGAGGGTAAATTTGGAAAATTTTTTATTGATTTTGTTTTTATTAGTAATGCTTTTATACTATTTTTCTACAACAAATGTATATAAATCATTATATGTAAAAATTAATGAAGAAAAGAATGTTTTAGAAGAAGAAAAAAATAAATATACGCAATTGATGGAAAGATATAATAAACAAGTTATTGCACAAGATGATGCAATAAAAAATACAGAAAATAATCTTTCTGTTGCAAGAAATGATTTAAGAGCTGCAAAACTTGAAAATAATGACTTAAAACATCAACTTGATAAACTTAAGAAGAGGTCAGAAGAGCTCTATGCTCAAGTTAATACTATGATTTAATAGGAGCCTGTTATTAAATTAGCTATTACTAGAAAAAAGGGTTTGCTTTTTTTCCTAATTATTATTTTTCAATTTAACTTATTTGCAGATGAAGATATCTCAAAATTAGAATCACAACCTGATGTTTTGTTTAAATATAAGGATTTAAAAAAAAATCAGAAAACATTATCTCAACAAGTAGAATTTAATAATGCTGTTCTTCTTTTAGAAAAAGGTGAATATTTAAAAGCTATAGATATTTTAAAAGATACTTCTAAATTCTTAAAAATACCATCATATTTAAATATAGGAATTGCATATTATAAGTTGAATTCTATTCATAATGCAAAAGTATATTTAGAAAGAATTTATTCTCATGATGCTGCTATTACTGAAGATACTTATTCTTATATGTCTGCTTGTTATTATTTATATTTAATTTCAGATAATCAAAAATTTTTAAAGAAAATTATTCAATTGGCTAAAACAAAAAAAGATTTATCAGAACATGCTAAAAGATTGATTGCTGATACTTTTATAATTTTAAAAGATTATAAAATGGCACTCTCTCTTTTAGATACAATGGATTATGCTTCTGATTTTAAAAAAGGCTTATTGTTAATTAAGTTAAAAGATTATGAAAAAGCTGACTTGTTACTAAGAAAAGCTTATGAAAATAATGTTAATTTGGATAAAAAAGATAAAATATTATGGTTTATGGTTTTTAGTAATTTAAAATCAAATAACTTAGAAAAACTAAATGATAACTTAGATTTGATACAAGCAAGAAAGTCATCATTTGAAGCTAATAAAGAGTTAGAACTTAAAATGTTTTTTAATAAAAATAAATATACACCAGATGAGTATTTTAAATTTATTACAAAATTTGATTTAAATAGAAAGATTGATTTTATTTATTATTTTGCACCATATATTTTCTCAGATAATGAAGAAATTATGTATGACTCTACAAAAGGTTTTATATTTAAAGATAAAAGTAGTTTAGATAATTTAGATGATATGATTTCTTATAATGCTTCATTTTTAAAACTTATAAAAAAAGATCCAATACAAAAAGTTGCTGAACTAAAAAAAATGTTAAATAAAGATACCAAGTCATATATTTATTATAACTTAGCATTATCTTATGCCCAAATAGATGATTTTTACAATGCCTTAAAATACTTTGAACAGGCAACCAAACTTAATCCTGGGAATAAATTATATTCTGCAATGACACTAATAACTGCAATCCGTTCTAATACTACAATTGCTGACAAGGATTATTTAGATACAAATATTAAATTGAAAAAAGGAATGTATCAATATTTTGGGCAAAAAATTTATAATTTAATAATTAATGATAAGATTGGAACTTCAACAGAACCAAAACACTATGCAAAAACGATTTTTTATAAAGCTTTAAATTTCTTACCTAAGTTTAATGAAGGTACTGCAACTTTAGATGATCCATTAATAAAAGATAATTTTAAAGAACCACTTACTTTTTTACTAAAAGAAGTTATAAAACGAGAAAATGAAAATGATTTTACTTATTTTTCAAGATTACAAGATACTGTTCCTTTAAAAATAAATAATAATTTTCTTGATGGTTCAATATTAATTACTCAATATTATGTTGATTTATTAAAAGCTTTGGGATTATTTAATAAAGCAGACTTTAGTATGCAAAGCAATATTACACCAACTTACTTAAGAACTAAAGCTTTAAAACTATTGCATGATGGTTATCCTAAAAAGGCCTTAAACCTTATTGAAACTTTACAAAGTGAGTATAAACTTGAAGATAAATATACTATGTATTTGGTAGTTGCTTCTTATTTAGATGATAATAGATACAACGATGCCTCTGTTCAAATCTCTTTAATAAAAGGTTTACTAAAAGATAGTGGTGCAGATTTCTTAACAGGTGTACAATTAATTCAAGAGTTAAAAATAAGTAGTGCTAAACAATTTTTTTTAAAGCCTTATTTAGATGATATGATAGATTTTAAGATAGAAGGATTTGATAAATTTTTAGAAAGTCTCTAATTTTTTATTAATTTAAATTTTTTTAGATATAATATTTTAAAATGAATTGATAAAGGAGAAGCTATGGAAATTGGTAGATTACCTGAAATCGACGCTGCAAAAGCAAATTATGATGTTAAGATTCAGAAAGTACAAGAAGTTGATGAAAAAGATAAGATTGTTCCTGATGAAAAATATAAAAATGCCAAAACAAACGAGCAAAGCGAAAAGATAAATGAAGTTGTTTTGGATAATGTAAAATTTGGTTACAATAAAGATACACAAGACTTTTTTGTAAAAGTTACAAGAGGTAATGCTGAATTTAAATATCCAACAGAAGATATGATGAAAGTAAAAGCTCATTTACATGAGTTAGTAGATAATTTAGATAAAAATAATTAATTAAGGTTTAGCTTTGGCATCAGATTTATCAAATATTTTAAGAGATGAGCTATCTAATACTCTGGAACAATTGCTCTCTCAATCGACCAAATGTGAAAATGTTGAAAAAGCTGACTTTTCAAAAGTTGATTCTTCTCAATGTGTTGAGATTGATGTTAAATTTGAATTTAAAAATACTTCATCAACTTGGAACTTTTTTATTCCAACTTCTAGTGCCGCAAGATTTGAATATTTAATGCTTGGTGGAACAGGAGATTTAAAAGAACACATTGATGATGAAATAACAGATGCAATAAATGAGATAGTCTCTAATATATGTGGAAGTATTTCAACATCAGTTAATGCTCAAGGTTTTCCTGATATCTCAGGACTTAAGCATGAAGTTCTTGGTTCAAAAATCATTGAATGTAATGGAAAAAATAATGATGAAAATACTTATTCCTTTAAACTGAATTTAGATAATAAAATATCTGAAGTTATTATATCTTTTGATGATGTTATACTTCCTTTTCTTTCAGAAATAACAGGAAAAGAGACAAGCAGTACTTCAAGTGATGAAAATAGTTCTTCTCAAAATTATTCATCTTTACCTACTTCTGGTAATATTGATTCTTTATTATCTGATGAATCCTCAAAAAATCTTAAACTTCTTTTTGACATAAAATTAAAACTGAGTGTTAGACTTGGAACAAAATTATTTTTGTTAAAAGACATCTTAAAATGGGATGTTGGTGAGATTATAGAATTAGAACAAATGGTAAATGAACCATTAGATATTTTGGTAAATGGAATTAAAATTGGAGAAGGTGAAGCAGTTATTGTTGAAGGGAAATTTGGTTTAAAAATTAAGAATATTGGAAATGATTCATCACGATTAAGTCAATTAGGATTAGGATAAGATATGGATAAAACTACGGTTGGAGGATTAGCTGCTGGTTGGGCTCTAATTGCTCTTGCAATTATATTAGGGGGAGTTGGCTTTGGTCCATACATTGATATCCCTTCTGTTGCCATTGTATTTGGGGGAACTATTGCTGTAACTGCAGGGCAATTTCAACCAAGTGAATTAAAAAGAGTTGGTGCTGGATTTAAAATTGCTATGAATGAATCGAAAGTTGAGCCACTTCCTGAATTGATTGAAAAAATCATTTTTTATGCAACTGAAGTAAAAAAACATGGTGTTATGCAAATAGAACAAAAAGTTTTAAGTGAATCAAATGCTTTTTTTAAAGAGGCATTTCAATTGCTTGTAGATGGTACTAAGCCTGATGTATTAGTACCTTTGTTAGAGCTAAAGTTAGAGCATATGGATAAAAGACATACTTCATTAATAGGTGTTTTTTCAAATATTGGTGGAACCGCAGGTTCTATGGGTATGATTGGAACACTTGTTGGTCTTGTTGCTATGCTTGCTAACCTTTCTGATCCTGCAGCAGTTGGTCCTGCAATGGCAGTTGCCTTGATTACAACACTGTATGGTGCATTAATTGGTACTTTAATAGCTGGATTAATTGAGTCAAAATTAGATCAGAAACATAAAACTGAAGTAACAGCATGCGAAGTAATAATTACTGGTACTTCAATGATTGCAGCAGAAGAGTCAATTGGTAATATAAAGATGAAATTAAATGCAATCTTAGTTGAATCACCTCAATGATAAAGTATAATAATGGCTGAAAAAAAGTGTCCTGATTGCCCAAAATGTTTGCCAGGTTGGTTAGTACAATTTGGTGATTTAATGTCTTTGTTACTTACTTTTTTTATTCTTTTATTGTCTATGGCCGTGATGGATAAAAAGAAAGTAGAAGAGTATTTTGATATAATGAGAAAAGCTATGGGCTTTTTAGATCAAACACAAGATACAGTAAAAAGAGATGAATCAACTAATACCTCAAAAGAGGCATCAAATGATGCAGATAGTAATGCACAAGATACAGCAGCAGCTGCCGATGAGATGAGTCAAATTGCTCAAGAGATTAATGAACAAGTTTCAACTCAAAGTGAGCAAGTACAAATTACTGAGGGTAATAATGAGTTTACCTTAGATATTCCTTCTTCAATTATGTTTAATGAAGGAGAATATAACTTGTCAAATAGGTCAGCAAAGAATTTTATTTCTAAAATTGCAAGGGTAATTAGAACTATGCCTCAAACATTTGATATAGAAATAATAGGATATACAGATAGAAGTAATTTCAAAAGTGATACTATACCAAGAGATGGTTGGGATATTTCTGCACTAAGAGCTATTTCAGTTGTAAAAGAATTAATTAAAAATCGTATTGATCCTTCTCAATTGAAAGTTTCCGCATACAGTTCTTATAGACCCAAAAGTGAAAATGCAGTTGAAAATAGAAGAGTTGAAATAAGATTTGTTTCTGCAACGGAACAAAAGAATATATTAGAAAAAGAAAATTTCTTTGATAGGTTGGAACAATGATGGATTTAACAAATAATGTTGATGTATCAACATTAAACCAAAAAAAATTTGATAATGTAAATACTAAAAATTTAAATGATAAAAAGTTAAAAGAAGTATGTGATAATTTTGAATCATTTTTTTTAAAAGAAATTATGGATGTTTCTTTAAAGTCTTCTCCTATAGCTGGAGAGGGTGCAGGTTCTGACATAATTAAAGGAATGTACACTGATGCTGTTTCAAATGATGTTGCAGGTGGAATGGGTATTAGTGATATGTTGTATGATTTTTTGAGTAAAAAAAATAGTTAAATTAGGCAATAACATGATTAAAAATATTACAGATGAAATGAGTTCTTTAGTTAATAAGATGAAAGATTTAATAAATAGTGATATTGAAGATATAAAAGCTGCTCATCATGAAAAACTTTTAGATAGAAATGATAACAAACAAGAGTATATGAATGAAATAATTGAATTAAGAAAAAAATTAAATGAAGAGTTAGTTAATAAAATGCAAGAAGGTGTTGATATTAATGCCTATAGAAATGATGTAGATAGTTTAGAAGAAGAGTTAAAAGAACTACATTTATTAAATGCTAAATTAGCTTCAATTGTTCTTCCAATTCAACAAATGTATAAAGACATAGTTGAAGAATTAACAAGTCAGAGTGGAGGAAATATAGTTGAAATTAAAGTTTAGTTTATTTTGTCTATTTTTTCTTTTTACTTTAAAACTTTTTTCATATGAAGTCATTATTGCAAAAGTTGATATTCCTTTTAGAAGTGCGTTAACTCCATCTAATGTTGCTATTTTACAAATAGAAAAATTACCTGATGATTGTAAGCCTATTAGTTTAAAAGAATTAAAAGAAAGAAAATATTTTACAAGTAAGTATTTACAAAAAGATAAAATTATTTGTCATAGTGACTTAAAAAAAGAAGATTCTAATAGAGTTATATTTAGTTTTGGTTCAATACAAATTGAAACACCTGGTAAAATAATGTATGAGAATGATGAATATATTAAAATAAGAAAAGAGAATGGAAAAGTAGAAAAAATTTACAAAGATGGAAGAGATAAATGAATATGCTATCATTTTTAGGTGAAACACCAACAAAGGCTTTGAGAAAAGCCCAAGAAGAGTGTGGAGAAGATGCAATAGTAATTTCTACAAAAAAAATCTCAGATCCAGATAGCAAAAAGAGTATGTATGAAGTTGTGGTTGCTTTAGAAGAAGATTATGATGTAAATAAGAATAAAAAACCATCATCTTTTACAAAAAAGATTATAACAAGTAATGGTAAATTAAAAGATAAAGATTTCTCTGCAAAAGTGTATGATTTTAAAGAAGAAATTCTTAAAATGCAAGATGCAATAGAACAAGTTCAAAAATCAATTTGGGATCCTAAGTCACAACTTTATGATTTAACTATACCACCTGAATTTGTGGATATTTACAATTTATTTGAATCAAATGAATTTGATCAAGAGATGACATATACTATTATGAAAAAAACAATTAAACAATTACCTGTTGCTATGAAATCTAATCCCCATAAGATTAATGATTTTTTTAAATTAATATTAAGAAGAATAATTCCTATTAAAAATGAGGTGCCACTTAGAAAACATCAAAGAAAAATAATGATGATGGTAGGACCTACAGGAGTTGGTAAAACAACCACCATAGCAAAATTAGCAGCTCGTTATGCTTATAAATTAGGAGAAAACTATAAAGTTGGTGTTGTAACACTTGATTCATTTAGAGTTGGTGCGATTGAACAATTACAAGCGTATACAAACATAATGAGACTACCTTTAGAAATTGTTAAAAAACCAGAAGATTTAGTAGAATCATTGTTAAGGTTAAAAGATTGTAATTATATTTTCATTGATACAGCAGGTTCTAGTCAATATGATATAGATAAAATAGAATTAATAAATGAATTTCAAAAAAAAGTAGATGAACTTCCAATTGAAAAAGTATTAGTTCTTCCTGCAAATGTTAAACAAAGTGATTTAATGGATATTTATACAAATTATTCAAGATTAAATATTGATTATTTGACTTTTACAAAACTTGATGAAACAAAAAGTTTTGGAAACTTAATCTCTTTTTCCCACAAAACTAAAAAATCTATCACTTATATGTCAATTGGGCAGAATGTTCCTGATGATTTGGTAGTATCTAATTCATCATTTTTAATTGATTGTTTTATGAATCATACATGTGTTAAATAGGAAAAAAAATTGATTAACACTATTTCTACACAAGCAAATAAATTAATTAATCTTACAAAAAGAAAACAAAAGATTAATCCTTCTAATACTAAATTATTAACAATAACTTCTGGAAAAGGTGGAGTTGGCAAGTCAACATTTACTGCAAATATAGCCTCTTTATTAGCAAAAAGGGGGTTAAAAGTTGCGGTAATTGATGCAGATATTGGCTTGGCAAATATGCAAGTTCTTTTTGATGTAAAACCTACTTTAACTCTCTTTGATTATATTGATGGTAAAGCTAATTTAAAAGAAGTATTTATTCAAACTAAATATCCAAATATCACATTGATTGCTGGTAAAAGTGGCTATCAATATTCTAAACACTCAAATAGCTTAGTGTTAGCACGAATTGTACAAGATGTAATTGATATAGAAGTTTTTGATATTGTATTAATTGATACAGGAGCTGGATTAAATGAATATGTGAAGGAATTTTTATCAATTTCTGGTAATATTTTAGCTTTAACTACAACAGATCCTAGTGCTTTAACAGATGTATACGCTTTGATGAAAATGCTTTCCAAAGATAAAAGTTCGCTTATGTTATCTTTTAATCATACAAAAAACTATAAAATAGGGGAATCTATAACTAATTCATTGCAGAACCTAGCTCTCAAAAATAGATTAAATCCAAATTTTATGATAGAATATATGGGTAATGTAAGCAGTTCTAAAAATATTTCTACAACTGGAAGATTGAGAAAATTATTTGTAAATGAGTTTGAAGATCAACTAGTTACAAGGGAATTGGAGTTTATTGTTAGTTCATTGCTAAAAAAATTAAATAAATAGAGTTTGGATAAAAAGTGATTATAGAAAGATTTTCAAAAACAGTTATTGCAAGTGGAATTTTACGATTTTATGTAGCAACTGGTTTCTTTGGTATATCTTTATTTTTTTTATTCAATGTAAGTTTATTTACACCCATGGAAATTGTGTTAGGTATTATTTTTGCAACAATTTTTTTTAAAACATTGTCAAATGTAATGTTATCATTGTTAATACTTTTGTTTAACCTTGATAATAAAAAAGCTGAGTTGGATTTTAAATATCATACGCAAAAAATTGATGAATTATTAAGTGAGTTAACAACAACTGACTCAAATAGTAAAAATACTAGTACGACAAGTTAGAGGAGTATTAAATGGATATTTCAGGAATTAATGGCATTTCTAATGTTTTTAATAAAAATAATGTTCAAAAAACAAACGAAACTGAAAATCAAGGTGAATCATTTGCTTCAATGCTAAAAAATGCAGTTAACGAAGTAAATAATACTCAAGTTGATGGATACAAAGCAATGGAAAACATTGCAACTGGAAAAGTAGAAAACTTGCAAGAAGCTGTTTCTAAAATAGAAGAAGCAGAATTGACATTAAAACTTGCACTAGAAGTTAAAAATAAAGCAATGGCAGGATTTAAACAAGTAATGGCAATGCAAGTTTAGGATTGGAGTTATAATGGGTTTTTTTGATGGATATAATATAGCAAGCTCTGGAATGAGTGCACAAAGAACAAGAATAAATGTTGTAAGTGCGAATATTGCCAATGCTAAGACTACACATTCTACAGATGGTGGTCCTTATAAAAAACAAAATGTTGTTTTTCAAGAGATGTTATTAAGTGAAAATGAAAAATTAAAAGCTAATGATAGTCAAGATAAACAGTCTGCTCTTCCAAGTAAAAACTTAAGTGGAGTAGGTATAAAACAAATAGTTGAAGCAAAAGATAAACCTGTTATGAAGTTTGAACCAGATCATCCAGATGCAAATGCAGATGGTTATGTTGCATATCCAAATATTAATCCTGTTATAGAAATGGTTGATTTAATAGAGGCTATGAGATCTTATGAAGCCAATGTTTCCGCTTTTACAACTACTAAAACAATTGATACGAAAACATTAGAATTATTAAGATAATAACTCCTTATAAGGATAAAGAATGAGCAATGAATTAGAACTTTTCACTACTCCAAAATCAACAGAAATCACAAATACTTCCAAAATTGCACAAAATAATTCTCAAAAAAAAGAGGGTGAATCTATATTTGACAAATTCTTATCAAAAGCAAAAAATGATATTGAAAATGCTGAAAATGAGACAAAACCAAATATAAAAGAAATAAAAAAAGATACAAATACAGACAAAATAGAAAAAACTGATACTACAAAAAGTGAAGCTAAAACTGAAACAAAAGTAGATACAACAAAAACTGATGCAAAAACAACTTCTTTGATGGATAGATTAATCCAAGAAACAAAATCAAATGTAAAAGAAGTAAAAAAAGATACAAATACAGACAAAATAGAAAAAACTGATGCTACAAAAAGTGAAGCTAAAACTGAAACAAAAGTAGATACAACAAAAACTGATGCAAAAACAACTTCTTTGATGGATAGATTAATCCAAGAAACAAAATCAAATGTAAAAGAAGTAAAAAAAGATACAAATACAGACAAAATAGAAAAAACTGATGCTACAAAAAGTGAAGCTAAAACTGAAACAAAAGTAGATACAACAAAAACTGATGCAAAAACAACTTCTTTGATGGATAGATTAA
>NZ_PDJV01000013.1 GCF_004116465.1 Arcobacter sp. F2176 | reverse complement strand
CAAATAAGTTTTAAATAAATTTAGATAATCATTTTTTGATTCTTCTTTTTCTATTTCTTTTAGAGAAGAAGAGCTTAGTTTTATTTTAGTTATTTTATTTGTCAATAATGGTTTTTGTATCTTTTGTTCTTCAAATTCTTTTATATTATTTTCATTTGCAATATTTATATTAAGAGTATTTACTGTTGAGATATTTATATATAGACCAATAAATAATCCAGAAAGAAATATTATAGCAAAGAGAATATTTTTTTTATACATTAAAAACCTTTTAATTGTTTATATTATAGTTTATTATTCATAAACTTTTCAAAATAGCTATAATGATGTGATTATTTTATTAATGATAGTGTTTCTTTTTGATATAATTTTTCTTTATTTTACTACAAAAGGAATATTTGTGAAAAAAGCTTTTTCATTGATGGAGTTGATGGTTGTTATTATTATTTTAGGATTATTGGCAATGTTTGTTTTGCCAAATTTAGTAGGTAAAAGTGAAGAAGCTAAAGAAAAGCTTACTTGTATTCAAATGAAAAGTGTCAGTCAAGTTTTAAAAATGTATAAGATTGATAGAAGCACTTATCCAACTACAGAAGAAAAACTTGATATATTAGTTAAAAACAACTACTTTGAAGATGGAAAGATGCCAAAAGATTCTTGGGATAATCCCTTTGTATATATATCAAATGAAGATGGTAAATCTTTTGAATTAATCTCATTTGGTCCAGATAAAAAAGAGGGTGGTAATGATGATATTTACTATTCTAAGTGTAACAAATAGGAATATGATTGAAAAAATCATTTTCTCTTTTGGAATTAGTCCTTGTTATTGTTCTTGTTGGGATAATATATAGTGTCTTTTTACCCAAAATCAAGATGATGAGTTTGAAAAAAACAGATATTGCACTTATGAATCTAAAGTCATACTTACTAAAACAAAAGTTCAAAAATGAGCTAGCATTTAAGTGTGTAGAGAATAGCTTGGATTGTTTTATTTATATTGATGGCAAGTTAAAACCTGATTTGACAATAAAGCACTTTTTTGAAAGAGAACCCATAGTCTATAAATATGATAAAAACATGGATCGTATCTCATACGGATATTTAAAGTTTGACACTTTTGAAGAGTTTAAAATTGTATTTCAATTAGTATTCAATCAAAATAATCGACACAAAGATGTAGTAGTACAGACGGATAAAGAGATATTACTTTTTAATAGTATTCATGAAAAGCCAAAAGAATTTGATTATTTGAATGATGTTGTATCTTATCTGGATAGCCTTGAAACAGAGGTGAAAAATGCTTTTTAAATATAATGGTATAGATAGCAGTGGCAAAAAAATATCTTCAAAAATAGAAGCTTTTTCTTTAGAAGATGCAAAGGCTAAATTAAAAGTTAAAAAAATCATCTTTAATAAACTTCATGAAGAGAAAAAAAGCACTTTTTTAAATTATGATTTTAGAAAAAAGTCTAATATAAAAGCAAGTACCTTATCTGAAATAAGTCGTGATTTAAGTATATATTTAAACTCTGGGATTCCCCTAGTAAGTGCAATTAAATTAATCAATGAACGATATAAAAATGACAAAAAAATGAATACATTTTTTGAATCAATATCTGTTTTTCTAGATGAAGGGAAAAATTTTTATTCTGCTTTAGATTTACAAAAGAGCATAAAACTTCCAGAATTTTATAAACAATCAATCAAAATAAGTGAAAATGGTGGATTATTAAAAGTTGTTTTAGCTGAACTAGCGACATTTTTAAAAGAACAAGAGCGTGTAAAAAAACAGATGATTACAGCGATGGCATACCCAAGTTTTATTTTGCTTGTATCTTTATTTGTTGTTGGATTTATGTTAAGTTTTATTGTACCAAAGATTACAGCAATCTTTACCCAATATGATCAAGCTTTACCCAAAATTACAACCTTTGTGATACTTTTAGGAGACTTCTTTTCAAATAATTATGAGATACTTTTCTTTGGATTGATTAGTTTGATAATATTATTTATGTATCTATTCGAAAAATCAAAAGTTTTTCATTTTTTTGTGGATAGCTTTTTATTGAAGTTACCTTTTTTAGGTAAGTTGGTAGAACTGAGTGAATTGAGTCGTTTCTCATATATGAATTCTATCTTGATTCGTTCAGGTGTACCAATTGTACAATCTTTTAATTTAGGTACAAATATTATAAAAAACACTGTTATAAAACGAGTATTTCTGGAAGCATCAGCTAAGGTTGTTGAAGGTAAAAGGCTTTCTGAAACTTTAAATTCAAGTGAAATATATAAAGTAGATAGTTCATTTATTCATGCAGTTGCTATTGGTGAAGAGACCAGTGAGTTAAGTAAGATTTTAAGTAATCTAGCAGAACTTTATAACGAAAATAGCAAAGATAAAATTGCTATTTTTTTAGCTCTTTTGGAGCCTGCTTTTATGCTTTTTGTTGGTTCTCTTATTGGGTTTATTGTCATAGCAATGCTTCTGCCAATATTTTCTATGAATTTAGGTTAAAAATGATAGTACAAAATAAAAAAGCGATTGTATTACTTATGACTTTGATGTTTATTATGGCAATAAGTGCCTTGATAATTAAAAACCTCAATGATGCAAATAGTTATATAGAAGAATCAAATAGTGATACATACTATATAAAATCACTTATAAGTGTTGATAATATAAAGAATGAATTTTTTGATTATTTTCTTAAGAATAAAGAACAAATACCTTCACTATTAGAAAATGAATCACTTCAAGAAGGTGTAGATTTGGAGTATGGAGATATAAAAGCAAAAGTGAGTTTTAAAAAGTACGAAGATAGATATGATATCAATGCTTTAGCAAAAGAAGATAAGGCAAAAATAAAAGATATTGAAAACCTTTTTTTAGAAAATAATGTTTTTGGCTTTTCTGTTTTTAAAACTTTAGTTATTTCATATATTAAAAAGTACGGAGATATTGATAATTTTGAACAAATCAATACTCTTGTAGAACTTTTTATTGAAAAAGCAGAAAGTGATGAAATAAAAACCATACAAGATAATTTGAGTTTTATTGATACTAAAAAACAAACCGCAATAATAGGACATCTTGATATTGAACATTCTAATCGTTTGGTTATTAGTGATTTTATTTTTGATATTACTGAGAAAAAAATAAAGGGGTTTAATATTGCTTTTAAATAAGAAAAGAAAGATACTATTTTTAACCAAAAAATCTTATTTTAAAACCTTGGATAAGGTAGATATTATTTTATCTCCTGAATTTTATTGGGTAAGGGAGTTTGAAATTCCTGTTAAAAATAAAAAAGAAGCTTTGGTATTTTTACCTAATCTTTTTAGTGATGTTTTACCCTTGGGTGATTTTTCATTTTTTGCAATGAAAAAGTCTAAACACCATTTTTTGTGTTTTGCATATAAAAATTCAGAAATTTTAGATGCTATTAAAAATACCAATTTACAAAACATTCAAGTGGGTAATATACATTTTGCACAATTAGAATTCTCAAATAAAAAAGCATTTTATTCAAATACAGAACAGTTCATATACACAGAAGATGAAATATTAGTAAAAATACCATTTTCTATTGAGGGCAATAGTGAAGATATCAACTCTATCTTGCAGGAACATGTTCTTTCTAAATATAAAATAAGATTGCAATTTTATTCGTCTATCATTGATATAAAGTATATCAATAGTATAGGTATTGTAACTTTGATTTTGATATTTTTAAATATATTTCAATATTTTATAATCAATAAAAATGTTTCTTTTTTAGAGAAAAAAGAACAGAGTATTAAGAAACAATATAATCTTCCAAGTACTAGTTTTGAAACAAATGCAATTTTAAAAAAGATGAAGAAAACTTTTAATACTAATAATAATTTACGCCAATCAATAGGTTATATCTTTGATTATCAAAAGAGGTATAATAAAGCAGTTATAAAAAGAATTGAATTTGATGGAAAAGTATTTCAACTTGATATTGATAATGTGATTCCAAGTCATTTTAAGACTTACTTTAGTAAAAACTTTAAAATAATTAAACAAAAGACAGAAGGTAATTTGATGAAAGTAGAGTTAGAATATGAATAGAATAAATCCAATATATATTTTAATAACTTTAATCTTTTTTCTTTTTCTTTCCTTTGTATTCTTAGGTACAGAAAAGAGTAAGTTAAAAGAAATACAAAGTAATTTTGCGAGTGAAATACTTACTGCAAAAGATTTTCGTATACTTAAAAGTAACCATCAAGATAAATCAACTTTATTATCTAAAATAAAAGGACTAAAATCTAATGCTTCATTTAAAAAAGAGAATATACAGATAATCCATGAAGGCAAACATATAAAAGCTTTAATCAAAAGCGATAATAAAGAAGTACTAAATAAGTTTTTAAATCAAATTTTGCAAGATAGATTTTTGATAAAAAAACTTACTATTACATCAAATATGATTAGTTTTGAGATGGAGGAATAATATGAAAAAAATAGTAAAAATTATTCTTTATGTATTGTTTTTTTGTTTTTCATTTATATTGTTTTTACCAAAAGAGAATTTTTACTTTCTCTTTGAAAAAGCATTAATGAAAAAAGAAATTATCATTTCTCAAGAGATAATAGATGACAAAATGTTATATTTAAAAATAACTGACTGAAATATAATATATGAAAATAAACCTTATGCAAAATTTGAATCTGCAAGTATCTCAACTGGATTTATTTTTTCACATATAAAAATAACTAATATATTTTTTATAAATAAAAATAACAGTAAGTATGAAAAGCTAATTGATTCATTATCTATAAATCATTCTATTATTAATCCTTTAAATATGACAATTAATGGAAAGGGTCAAATGGGTGAAATGAGAGGAATGATAAATTTGAAAGAAAAGATAATCACTTTAGAGCTAGAACCATCAAGATTAGTAAAAACAGATTTTAATTATTTACTTAATAATTGGAAATTAATCAAAGGAAAATATTATTATGAATATCAATTTTAATTTTATGTCTAAATATGTATTTACTTTAATGTTTTTATTTTTAGTAAGTTATATCTTTAATATTATGCTGTTTTTGATACTTCCTAAAATGGGAGTTGATTATATTGTAGAAAACCGTTATAGGTTTGCTTTTCGTGATTATGATTATTTATCAACTTTTGGATTTAAAAATGCACAAATACAAACAAAGCAAGTAATTACTACACAAAAAAGCTATCCCTTTCTTTCTCAATTGGAGCTTAATGCAATTTATTCAAAAAGTAGTGGTTTAGGTTGGATAGTTTTAAAAGAAAAAAGTACTAAGAAGAGTCATGTTTTGGCACTAAATGATAGCTTTAAAGGTTATCAGCTTAAAAAAATAGAAAAATCATTTGTAATATTTGTAAAAGACAAAATAGAATATAAATTAGAAATAAATAAAGATAAATTAAAATATAAGGTTATAAAAGATGATAAATAGTTGTTATAAAATAAAGAAAATTAGTATATTAAAAGTATTTATATTAGTAGTATTTTTATCTTTAAATCTTTTTGCTAAGAAAGAACCTATTGATATAAGTTTTAAAAATCTAAGTATTGAGGATTTGATTAAAATTACTTCAAAGATTATTAATAAAAATATTTTATTAACAACAAAAGTAAGTGGCAATGTGGATTTTATAACAAATAAACAGCTTTATGATGATGATATTTATAATATTTTGATTTATGTACTTGAGTCAAAAGGATTAACAATAGTTGAAAATCACGGTATTTTACGTATTGTAAAAATGGAAGATAGTTCTAAATACAATCTACCAATACTTGCAGGTAAAAATAAAAATGGTTATGATCAAATGGTGACAAAAGTTTTTTCTGTGCAATACTCAAATGTAGAATATATTGCTTCTAAGATACGACACCTTATAACAAAATCTGCAAAGTTAGTAACAGATAAAGAATCTAATGTGATAGTTATAACTGATTTTGAAAGTAATATAGAAACTATAGAAAAAATAATAACACTCATCTCTAAAGATGCAAAAAAAACAGTTCGAAGTATTAAGTTAAAAAATATTCAAGTATCTAGTGCGGAAACAACATTAAAAAATATTGCAAAATCTGTTTTTGATGAAAAAATAGATAAAGAAAAAGTCGTAGTGCTTGGCAATAAAGATGATAATTCAATCTTGCTGGTTGGAAAAGAAAAAAATGTTGATTTTTTAGAAAAATATATTCAAAATGTCGATAAAATAGGGAGCCTAGCAGAACGAGTTGTTGATGTTGTAACATTAAAAAATGTTGAAGTAAAAAATATGATAAAAATAATTGAAGGTATAATTAATAAAAAGAAATATATTGATCCTGATAATAAACCTTATGCTTCAATTGATGAAGAGACTAATGCTTTAGTATTAGTTGGACCAAAGTATGAAATAAAATACATAAAAGAGATTGTTTCAGAACTTGATAAAGAGAGATTACAAGTTTATGTTCAAGCAAAGATTATAGAAGTTAGTGCTAATAAAATACATAATTTAGGTATCAAATATGGATTAACAGGTGCAGAGTCAACAAGCAATGGGATTTTTACACTTGGTGCAAATCTTGGCGGAAGTGTAAATGCTCTAAGTTCTGGTGTTGAATCCTTATTGACATTTAATACAAAAACACTAAACTCAGGTATTGCTTTAGGAGCAACATTAAATCTATTAAAAAATAATCAAGCCATAGATATAGTTTCTGAACCATCAATATTATGTATCAACAATAAAGAATCATCAATCTATGTTGGAGAAACAAAATCTTTTCAAACAGGTACAACAACTACAGATGGTGGAACAACTAATAACACTTTTCAAAGGGAAGATATAGGGTTGACCTTAAAAGTAAAACCAAGAATTTCAGATGACAATAAAGTTACTTTAGAAATTGAAACAGTCTTAGAAGATGCAAAAGAATTAAAAGATGGACAAACAAATCCAGATACAAGTAAAAAAGAAGTTAAGACTACAGCAATAGTATCAAATGGTGAAAGTGTTATTATTGGAGGACTTATAAAAAATAAATCTGATATGATAGAAGATAAAGTTCCATTTTTTGGTGATATTCCTGTTCTTGGAGTATTATTTAAAAATACAAAAAAAGCAGAAGATAAAATAAACCTAGTAGTTATTATGACACCTTATATTGTACCAAATAGTGAAGGTTTAACTTTTGTAAGAGAGCAATTAACAGAATTAAAATTACTTGAAGATCAATATACAAAAGATTTGGAAGTAAGATTAGTACAAAGACATTTAGAAATTATGAAAAAAAATAAAGACTTAAAAGATAAAAAAGAGGAAATTGAAGAAGAAATTGAAGATTTAAAAGATAATGATGATAAATCTATTCATGAAAAACAAATGGATATGATAATGGGTAAAAGCCATGAAGATTGATGAAAAACATTATCCTTCACTTTTACCTTATGAACATGAAGGGTATGAACTCGCACTAAAAAATTATGTACTTTTTTCTCAACTTGAAGATAAAATAGTCATTTGTCTTTATGAAAAACATATGAGTAAAGCATTAGATTATCTATCAAAGTTTGATTATGAACATGAAGTAATCTTTTTAGATGAAATATCTTTTGATAGATTATATAACCATTTTGTTGAAATCCGTACTGATAAACAAATGAATAGTATTCAAAAAGAGCAAGAAGATGCATCTTTTGATGATGAAGATTTTTCAGTTGCAGAGTTTTTAAAAAATAGTTCAGATATCTTGACTTCTGAAGAGTCAGCACCTATTATAAAGTTTGTAAATTCATTGTTTTATCAAGCAATAAAAAAGCGTTCAAGTGATATTCATATAGAAATGCATGAACACAAAGGGGAAGTGAGATATAGAGTTGATGGTGTTTTATTTAAGCATGTTGAATTAGAAAAAAATATAATGGCATTGGTAATTAGTCGTATAAAAGTTATTTCAAGCTTAGATATTAGTGAAAAGCGTGTGCCCCAAGATGGGCGAACCCAAATTAAAATAGCAAGAAGAGTTCTTGATATAAGGGTTTCAATCTTGCCCACTTTTTATGGTGAGAGAGTGGTAATGCGTATCTTGATGCAAAGTGAAGATATTCCTACTTTAAATGAATTAGGTTTTCCTTCTTATATAACAAATAGCTTAGAAAGTATCATGAACAACAGCTATGGTATGGTACTAGTAACAGGACCTACAGGAAGTGGAAAGTCTACAACTCTTCACGCTTTATTACAACATATTGTTGATAAAGAGAAAAATATTATTACCATAGAAGACCCAGTAGAATACAAATCTGATGAGATAAATCAAATACAAGTAAATTCACAAGTAGGGCTAACTTTTGCCAGTGGTTTGCGTTCTATTTTACGACAAGACCCCGATATCATTATGGTAGGAGAAATTAGAGATAGTGAAACTGCCTCTATTTCAGTACAAGCAGCTTTAACTGGTCACTTACTTTTTTCTACTTTACATACAAATAGAGCACCTGCTGCTATTTCAAGACTTGTAGATATGAAAGTGGAAAGGTTTTTATTGACATCATCATTATTGGCAGTTTTAGCACAAAGGTTAGTTCGTAAACTTTGTCCTTCTTGTAAAGAAGAAGATGATTTAGCTAAAGATTATAATGAAATGTTTGATATCCCAGATGATACTAAGATATATAAATCAGTCGGATGTAAATTTTGTAATTTCACAGGATATAGTGGTCGTGTTGCCATTGGAGAACTCTTTTTAGTCGATGAAAAAATTAAAAAGCACCTACACAATAATCTTGATGATAATGACTTGATGAACTTAGCCATAGAAGGTGGTATGCAACCTCTTGGTGAGCAATTAAAATCTATGCTAATAGAAGGAACTACATCCTTTGAAGAAGCTATAAGAATTGGTATAAAGTAAAGATGAAAAAAGCTCTTTCTCTTATAGAAGTTCTTATATCTATCATTATTATAACAGTAGTTATTGGCTCACTCATTAAAATCAAACAAAATAACTTATTTATTATAGAAAAAAGTGATGTAAGCAAACTAAATCAAGCTTACATAAGTCTTTATGCTCTAAATTATCAAGCAAGTAATAATAGAAACAAAAATCTTGCTATAGATGAAAATCTAACATTAAATGATGAAGAGCTAAAAAAACAAACAAAAGCTACAAATATAAATATAAAAGATAAAACTTTGGAAACAAAAGAGTTAGAAAACACACCCTTTTCTTTTAAGCAAATAGAGAATTCATATTCCATAAAGAACAGTATAAAAAAGAAGTTTTATACTATAAAGATAGACAAATGAAAAAAGGTTTTACTCTAATAGAGATACTTATTAGTATCACACTTTTTTCTCTTATTCTCGTCTTTTTATATAAAGCTTTGGACCTTACCAAGCAAAGTAACTTCTTCTATGAAAAAAAACTCGATACACTAGAATCAAGTAATAAACTAAAAGCCTTATACTATGAAGATATAGCAAAAGCAAAAAGTATCGAAATAACTTTTGATAGGTCTTCAAATAGCATTTTAAAAATACAGACAAATGATATGTATCATAATCCTTTTTATAGATATGTTACATATATAATCTCACAAGATAAAAATCTACTTCGAATAGAGAGTCTATATAAGTTCAATGAAAGAGAAGTATTAGACTCTTTTTTTAATGATGCTTTTGTAGATAAGCTTGATAGTGATATTTTTAAGTTTAAAGTTTCTCAATCAAAAGTCAATAAAAAAATATATGCTATCCTCCTTCAAAAAAAAGATAAGCCAATAGTTTTTTTTAATACTTTAACAATAAACTAATAATGTGAAATATAAGGTTTATTTTATTTATATATGTAAGTTAAAAATAAAGATAATCATAAATTTTAAATTAGTTACTTATATTTATATATTTAATCATAAAACTATGTTATTATATAATTAAATTTTTACTTATAAATTACTAATTTGTAATATTAAGTAAAGATAAAAGGAGTTCCTATGACAATAAACTCAAATAATTCATTTGCTTCTGTAAGTAATGGCATTAAAATATTTCAAAATAATGCTAATGTAGAAAATAGTTCATCGACTGAGGGCGAGAATACTAACAAAAATGATCCAATTCGTCTTAGCCTAAGTTCAAGTGCAAAAGATAACTTAAATAAGATAAATCAAACACAAGCACAAGAAGAACCAGTTATCCAATCAAGAAATAAATATGAAGGTGAACTCGAAATAAGAATAAAAATAAAAAATGATTATTATGCAAAAGTAGTTGAAGAAGATAAAAAATTTGATAACCCTTATGGACATATTTGGGATAAATATCATAATGAATATTCTCCTTATTATATAGAAGGCTTGACAGATGAAGAAAGAGATGCTGGTGAAAGCAATGAATTCAATTACTTGAAATGGGGAAAAGATGATAAAAGTTTAACATCTGGAGATGCTATTTTTCGAGATAGGGGACCTTTGTATGCTGATGTAGAAAGTGCAAAAGAAAAAGCATTTAATAGAGAAGAAGTAAATAAACAAGTTCAACAATTACTAGATGCTAATAATATAACAATACCACAAAATACAAAACTAAGATTTACAATTGACCCAAATAATTATAAAGTAACTGTTACTGGAACAGATGATAAAAATCTTACTAGTTTATTAGAAAAGATGTTAGATGAAAAAAACTCAAAACAATTGTTTTATCATATTAGTTTAAGTTCTTCAGATGATTCAACACAATTTACAAAAGAAAAGCAAGGTAAATATTATTTGATTACTGAAATGAAAGATAAGACAGGATATGACTTAAATGACTTAAGTGTTGAAAATGGGAAGTTTGTAACAGAAGATGGAACAGATATTTTTGATATTTATAAAGAGAGTATTAGAACTGGTACAAGTGTTCCAGAACAATTTAAAGATACAATAATTTATACTTATGGTGAAGAGTTGAAAAATCTAGCAAAAGTTGGGATTGATTCTATTCCTGATTTATTTTTGTCAATAGATTATGAAAATGGTTCTTTTTATGATGTAGGGCAAAGTAAGAATTATGGAAGAGGAAAAACAGATTGGATTGATAAATTAGAAGCTTCGAAAGAATAAATGTCTATATCTTTGAATTTTATATAGAGTTCTTCAAAAGTGATAAATATTGATATAAAAAAAGAGGATAGACTTTATCTATCTCTTTTTCTTCAGACTAACTATTCAAAGGCCTTAGTTAAATCGTATTCATAATTAATAGTTGCTTTAACATCACTCATTGTAGATGAACTTCTTGCTAAAGCATTATATCTAAAATCCCATTTTTGGGCAACATTTAATTCATTTGATAAATCTATATTATAATATCCAGTTCTTGCACTAGCTACAGTAGATAAGTACCAATCATTTGTTTGAGAAGGTAAGATTTCATGTGTAATTCCTCCCAAATTTCGTGATAGATTACCTGAAGTTGTAATAGATTTAACAACTGCACCATTTGGGATAGTTGAATTATTAGTAAGATCCATCGATATGATAGAAGAATCAACACCATTAGGATTGGTCAATATATCTGGGTTTCCTGAATTTGAAGCTGTACCATTAAAGTTAAATTTACCACTACTTGACTTTATTCTATCCTCAACATTGATTGAAAAAATCATATCACCTGTATAATTACCTCTTTTAATTCTAATATAAAAATTTTGTGAGTTTGAAGTAGCATTTATTTTTGATACATATATAAAAGAAAGTATTGCACCTGGATCAACTACATTTCCACTACTATCAACAGTAGTATAATTATTATTTAATACTTCTAGAAACATACCTTGATAATCACTATCATAAGAAGTTCTGACATATAATCTATCTCCTTTATATGCAGTAAACTTAAAATAAGCTTCATCTTGTCCTGCCTTTAAGTTACAAATTGTTGAAGAAGCATATTTCCAATATCCCATTGAATAAGCGGTTGCATAACTATTATTTCCTACAATTGCTCCATTTTCTGTTTCTGCAAAGGCAGAGATACTAAATGAAAAACTGAAAAACATAACTAAAATAAATTTTAGTAACTGTTTAGAACTATTTTTTAACATAAGAATTTCCTTTTAATAAGATATATAAGTATATTATTAAAATTATTAATTAATTATTAAAAATTATAATAATATGTCTATAATATTATTTTATATATTCTAATTAATTATATTTAAATTATACTATATAATATAATTTAAAAAAATATAACTTTTTTACTTTATTTTATTAATAATTGGTTAATATTTAATTGTTTTTAAATAAAAGGAGAAACAATGATGGAAAAAGATGGAATCCTGCTAGCGGGTAAAAAAATAATCAAAGGATTATTAGTAGGAAGTATTGTATTGGCATCAGCTCAAGCTGATTTTTTGATGACACTTACAGATAAAGCAGGAGTTGAAGAAAACCTTTGTGTAAAAAGCTATAGCTTTTCAAATAACTTGGAGAGTTTACATAAAGAAGTAAAACAAAAGGACATTTATTCTACTGAAGAAACTTTGACGAATAAGATATATCTTGGAAAGCCTGTGTATAGAAAAATTGTTAAAATGCCTAATTTAATTAGTGATAGAAACTGGAGGTATACTCCTTATGAAAATCCACCTAAAAATATGGATAAACTTTTTGATGCTCGTATCATAGGTACAAATTTTTCAGCTATGAGTAGATGGGGCACATCAGAGAATTCTTTTGTATATAGGATAGACGGAGATAAAATTAGTTATAGGCTTGGAAAGTTGGTAAATCTAAATAATCTTTCTATTATTCTGGAGTATATAAAAACAACAGACACAGCTCAAACTAATACAAATGAACTAACAACTTTAGTCCACTACTTACCAAGTGACTCTTCAAATGGAGAATACGTAACTAAATCATTAAACGAAACTGGTATTAGATTTCTAAATAACTACACATACGATGCTTCAACAAATTCTTGTATAGCACCAGCAAATTAATAAGGAAATAAAATGATGAAACAAAGTGGAATCCTATTTATAGGTAAAAAGATAATTAAATCCCTAATGCTAAGTTCTGCATTATTAGTCTCAGCCCAAGCTGATTTTTTGATGACACTTACAGATAAAAATGGAACAGAAGAGAGTCTTTGTGTGAAAAGTTATAGCTTTTCTAATAACTTGGAGAGCTTACAAAAAAAAGTAAATCAAAAAGATATTTATTCAGAAGAAGAAACTTTGACGAATAAAGTTTTTATGGGTAAACCAGTTTTTAGGAAGATAGTTAAACTTGGTGATTTAAGTTCTTTTGCAAATAATAATAATGTTTGGAAAAATGTAAATTTTAATATTAACAATATGGAGACTCAAATTTCTGCGATACATTTTGGTAGTGTTAATAAAACTTATGGATTTATCCATACATCTGAAAATCAATTTCGAGATTTAATATATAAAAATTATTATAGATTTGTCAGTTCTATTAATTATAAAAATAAATTATCAGATGTAAATTTTATAGTAGAATACACAAAAACAACAGACACAGCACAAACTAATCCAAATGAATTAACAACTTTAGTTCACTACTTACCAAGTGATTCTACAACTAATGAGTATATCACTAAATCAATGGATGATGCTGGTATTAGACTTCAAAAAAACTATACATACGATGCTTCAACTAACAGTTGTACAAAAAATTAAATATATAAATTAAAAAAAGGATAAGAAATGATGGAAAGAAATGGAATCCTGCTAGCAGGTAAAAGAATTTTATTAACAATAATTATAGGCTTATTATGTTCACTATCTTTAAGTGCTGATTATGAACTAACAATTACAAATAATGATGGAACAGAGACAAAAGAATGTATTAAAAGTTATAGTTTTTCTAATAATTTAGAAAGTATTGCAAAGCAAAATGGAGTAGGGCAAGATATTTATTCTAAAGAAGAGACTTTGACTAATAAGGTTTATTTAGGGAAACCAGTTTATAGAAAGGTTTATACTTTTGGTGACTATACTGTACCTCAAGATTCAGTAGGAGTTACTAAATATACAGATGTTATTTCTGAAAATATTGATAGAATAGTTCATTTAGATTATAAAGTTTATGTAGATGATGCTTTATCTTCTGAAGTTAATTCTAGGTATGCAATTTATGGCAATAGTGTAACAACAGCCACGTGGGCAGGATTTTCAAAATCATCAAAAAAAGCATATATTTTTCTTAGAAATCAAATGCCAAATACGAGTGCATGGAATATTACAGATTCACGTTTAACAGTTGAATACACAAAAACAACAGATAGTGTTAGTACTTCACAAAACAAATTTAAATCATATTTTCACTATGTTTTAAGTTCAAATAATGAAGATGAAGTGATAACTCTAAATTTGAAAGATATTGGTGTTAGATTTAAAGAGGGTTATTTTTATGACTCTTCTACAAATAGTTGTACAAAAAACTAAAAAAGAATCTTATTAAAAGGGATATTAGCATCTTAGAAGATTGCTAGTACCCTAATCCGTTATGCCTAAATCTACTTTAAATTATCAGCATTTAAGTTTTATGATTCCGTTAAAAGCTGAATAGTTGCATTAGCAACTTCAGAACCTTTTTTATAAGGTATTGATAAATACTTTTTAATAGTATTTAAATCAGAATGCCCTAATGCTCCTGATAAATAAGTTGCATTAACTCCTTGTTCTGCCATAGCTGATACAACTACATTTCTCAAATAGTGAATTCCAAAGTTTGGATTATTTAATGCCTTTTTTAATTTTCTTGTTTGAGTTTGAATATTTTGAATATAAGATGTTGAATCTGTTGGAGATTCAAAAACATAATGTTTTTTATTTGTTTCCATCGCTAAGAGGAGTAGGGCGATCGATTCTGGTAGAATAAAAGTTTGTTCTTCACCATTTTTAGTATTTGGTAAAGTATATGACATGTTATCAAAATCAATGTATTCCCATCTAAGTGTCAATATTTCTGATCTTCGTCTTCCTTGTAATGCAAATAAAAACAGAGCTTGAAAATATATGTCATCTTTAAATATAGTCATTATGGCATTGTATATCTCTTTTAATAATACAGATGCATTTTGAACTTTCTTTTTTGTATTTGGTCTTTTTACTGTAATACCATCACATGGATTAAATGATATAATTCTATTAACTATAGCACTTTTAAATACTGGATTTAATATCTCTAATGCAGTTTTCTGACTTCTAGCACTTAGTCCAAGTGATTTAACATTGTTAATAATAGACTTAATATGTATTTGCCTTATGTCCTTAATTTTTTTATTACCGATTATATCTTTGATATGTTTGTTATAATAGTTTACAATAGAGATTTTCCATCTATTTCCACTATAAGAGCTACTCTCTTCCATAGTGTTAAAATATTGTTTTATAAAAGTATCTAGTTTGATATTTTCATTAAAATTAGTTTCTTGAGAATCATTTTTGATTTTATCAATGTATTCAAGTGTATCAATCTTTGCTTTTTTGATTCTTGTTTTTTTGTCCCATACCTGATTTGTATATGTAAAAACTTTTTGTTTAACCTTGTAGTTAACCTTACAATTTAAATAAAACTTATCATATTTCGCATTTGCATATAATCCTGTATCTATCTTATTTATAAACTCTTTTCTATTAACTGCCATCTAAAATCCTTGGGACATACTTTTGGGACATACCTTTTTATGTATTATTATAGTATGAAATAAATTAATAAGAATTTAATAATCCCATAAAAAGGATGATATATAATTAAATAAATTTTAATAAATGATATGTTTATAGGATTTCCTCCTGTAAACTCAAGTTCGAATCTTGATGGGGTCGCCAACTTTAAATATAAATCATAAAAAGAAGTGATATATAAGGTTATCGTTATCACTTAAACACTCTCTTCTTCTTAATCTTCTTCTTTTATCAAAGATTTAATTAATATGACAAAAACTTCATAAATTATTCATATGCTATTCATAAGAAATAAATAAAATCAAATAAATTTATGATTAGGATTAAAAATTTGCAAATAATTAAAAAACTTTTAAAATATTATTTATTTTTTATATCGATATTTTTTATTGGAAGATTTACTCTTTTTCTATTATATTTTAATCATTTTAAAAATGAAAATGTGAATATATGGCTTACTTTTTTATATGGTATTAAAATGGATATAATGACCACTTCTATTGTATTGGTTATACCTCTTATTCTTTTAACTCTTTTTCCTAAAATTTTTAGTAATTTTATAGATTACTTATTAAAGATTTATTTTCTAATAATGATTTCAGTAACTATTTTTATAGAGATTGCAACATTTCCTTTTATGGCTCAATATGATTCTAGACCAAACTATCTTTTTATTGAGTATTTAGAATATCCCAAAGAAGTATTCTCTATGCTTATTGCAGATTATAAGTTACCATTATTATTTGCATTTGCTGTAATTTTTCTTTTTTCTTATGTCTATTTGAAAAAATGCAAAGATAGCTTTATAGAAATCTTTGATATTAATTTTTTTAAAAGAGCTTTGTTTTTTCTTCCTTTAGCCGTAATTTTATTTATGGGTATTCGATCATCTTTTGGACATAGACCTGCAAATAATTCAGATGCAATGTATTCTTCAAATAGAATATTGAATGAAGTTACAAAAAATTCTATGTATAGCATCGGTTATGCTGTATATTCAATGAGTAAAAATAGTAGCAAAGATATTCAAAAAAGATATGGGAAAATGAATATCAGTGAAGCAATTAGTCGAGTAAAAAAAAGATTAAATATTGAAAATACAGACTCTAAATACATTCTTTCAAGAGAAGAAGAGACTCATTTTAAAACACAAAATACAAAAAATATAGTAATTTTTGTTCAAGAAAGTTTGGGATATCAGTTTGTTAGCTCTGTAGGTGGAGAAAAAGGTATTACTCCAAATTTTAATAACCTTTCAAAAGAAGGAATTCTTTTTAAAGAATTATATTCTAATGGTACAAGAAGTGTGAGAGGCTTGGCAGGGCTTACATCTGGAATTTTTTCCATTCCTGGAAAAGGAGTTGTAAAAAGAAATAAATCTCAAAGGGATTTTTTTACAATTGCATCACTACTTAAACCTTTAGGTTATCATTCTTCTTTTATATATGGAGGAGAAAGTAGATTTGACAATATGAAATCTTGGTATTTAGGTAATAGTTTTGATGAAGTGATTGACGAAGAAAAGTTTATAAGTCCAGAGTTTATAGGAACTTGGGGTGTTAGTGACGGTGATGTTGTTAAAAGAGCTAATGAAGAGTATAAAAAATTATATGCAAAAAAACAAAAATTTGTTTCAGTTATTTTTTCCACATCAAATCACACACCTTTTGATTTTCCCGATGGAAAAATAGAGTTAATAAAAGGTGAAGCAAAAAAGAGTGTTAAAAATGCTATCAAGTATGCAGATTATGCTATTGGTAAATTTATAAATACTGCAAAAAATGAAAAATATTACAAAGATACGATTTTCTTAATAGCTGCGGATCATAATGTAAGAGTTTATGGAGATGATATTGTTCCTGTGGATATGTTTCATATCCCAGGACTTATATTAGGAAAAGATTTGAAACCTTCTGTTTATGACAAATTAACAACACAACCTGATTTATTGGCAACAACTCTTGATTTAGCCGGAATAAAGAGTATATATCCGATTATGGGACATTCTATTTTTAGCGATAAAAAAGTTGATTTGTCGTTAATGCAATTCAATGATAGATATGCTTTAAGGCATGGAAATAAAGTTGCCATAATAAGACCTAATACAAAGCCTTTAACCTTTGAATATATAAATAAACGCCTTCAAAAAACAGAAGATGATATCCAACTTCAAAAAGATTTATTAGCTTTTATTCTTGTATTAAATCATGTTTATGAAAATCGTCTTTTCAGATAATAACTATAAAATATAGAATAATTAGTTCAAAACAAAAGTATCTTTTAATTGTGCCTATTTCCGTAAAACTTAACTTATATTTTAAACTGCTATTTTAGCAGTTTAGCAGGATAAGTAACTTTTTATATTTTTCCTTCATTATTTGCAAGTTTGTCTAAAGTCGTTTCTTTAAACATCTCTTCTATTAAACTTTTTGGTTGAATCCATTGATCATGTAAAGCACATTTATTCAAGCAATCACAATGACCTATGCCTAAAATACATCTCTCTTCTTGAAGTGAATCATTAAATATATCTAATATATCTGATATTTTTATATCTGATGCTGCTTTATTTAGTTCGTATCCACCTTCTCTTCCTCTAATTGATTTAATTAAGCCGGTTCTTACAAGCTCTCCCATGATTTTTGTTAAAAATTTATACGGAATTGATAAATTTTCTGAAAGTTCTTTTGCATTAAGAAGAGATTCTTTCTTTTGATTTGTAATATAACTTAAAATCCTAATTGCATATTGTGAAGTATTGTGTAATTGCATGCAAATCCTTTCATCTATTTACTTTATTATATAGAAGGTATATTTAATTACTACTTAAAGGTAGAATTAAAGAAAATTTGATACTATTTCAATTACTACTTAAAGGTAGAATATAAATAAGGAGTTAAAATGGGTGAGCGTATTACTAAAAATACGGCCAAAAATATCTACTTCGGTGGAGGTCTTTTTGCGATTTTGGTATTTGCAGGACTTACTTTTGATACTGTTAATAAAATTCCAGAACTAAGTCACGAAGAAAAAGTTACCAAGTCAGTTGCTCTTGGAAAAAAAGTATGGGAAAATAACAATTGTGTAGGATGCCATACTATATTAGGTGAGGGTGCTTATTATGCTCCTGAGCTAGGTAATGCATTTAAACGATTGGGTGAAAGTAATGAAAAAGCATTTAAAGCATATTTATCAGGATGGATGGCTGCTCAACCATTAGATATTCCTAATAGAAGAAAAATGCCACAGTTTAATTTAACACCAGAACAAATAAATAGTCTTGCAGATTTTTTAATTTGGACATCAAAGGTTAATACACAAGAGTGGCCACCAAATATTCAAGGATAAGGAAACCGAATGAAATATTCATCACAAATGGTCGCAAAGCCATATTTTATTTTTGCACTAATTCTTCTTGCCGGAGAGATTCTTTTTGGTATTAGCATGGGAATACAATACCTATATGGTGATTTTTTATTCCCAGCTATTCCATTTAATGTACTTCGTATGGTACATGTTAATTTACTTATAGTTCTTTTATTATTTGGATTTATGGGTGCAACTTATTATCTTATACCTGAAGAAAGTGAAAGAGAGTTGTGGAGCCCCTTATTAGCAAAAATTACATTTTGGGTATTTGCAGTAGCAGGTGTACTAACAATATTAGGTTATTTGTTTGTGCCTTATGCAACTTTAGCAGAAATTACATTTAATGAGTTATGGCCAACTATGGGGCGTGAATTTTTAGAACAGCCCACTATTACTAAAATAGGTATTGTTTTTGTTGTTTTATCTTATATCTTAAATGTAACGATGACTGTATTCAAAGGTCGAAGAACGACTATATCGATTATTTTACTAACAGGCTTATTTGGACTAGCATTTTTCTTTCTATTCGCATTTTATGTTCCAGATAATCTTGTTATGGATAAGTTTTTCTGGTGGTTTGTTGTTCATTTATGGGTTGAGGGTACTTGGGAACTTATTATGGGTGCACTTTTAGCATTTGTATTAATTAAAACAACAGGTGTTGACCGAGAACACATAGATAAATGGTTGTATTTAATTATTGCGATGACATTGATTTCTGGATTAGCAGGAACAGGGCATCACTTTTTTTATATTGGAACTCCTGGATATTGGTTATGGATAGGTTCTATTGTTTCAGCTGCTGAACCAATTCCATTTTTTCTAATGATACTTTTTGCTTTTAGCATGACAAAAAATCGTCGTATACAACATAATAATAAAATAGCACTTACTTGGGCTAAAGGTACAGCTATTGTATCATTTTTAGGAGCTGGAGTTTGGGGTTTTATGCATACACTTGCACCTGTAAATTTTTATACACACGGTACACAACTAACAGCAGCACATGGGCATTTATCATTTTTTGGTGCGTATGTTATGATATGTTTTACCTTGATATCTTATTCTATGCCGATTCTTAGAGGTCGTCCACATGGAAATGGACCTAAAGCGCAAAAAGTAGAATTGACAAGTTTCTGGTTGATGGTTATTGGTATGATAGGACTTACCTTGGCTCTAACTGTTGCTGGAATAATGCAAATTGAAATGCAAAGAATCCCTGATTCAGCTCATGCTCTTAGTTTCATGGCTACACAAGCAAAATTATCAGTAGTTTATGGAATTCGTTTATTATTTGGACTAATGGTTTTTGTTGGATTATTGACATATTTTTACAGTTTCTTTGTTAAAGAGGTAAAGGTAGGCAATTAAAGATGGATGAAAAAGTTGGAAAGTTATGGGCTAAATATTTAACAAAAAAAACATCTAGTATTTATGAAGAAGAACAGGTGTTCTTTTCTGAAAGAAGTAGAGCTTTAAAAATATTTTATCACCTCTTAGGAGGTGATAAAGCTAAAAGTATAAATATTACTGACAAAAGATTTATAAAAACTTCACGAACTTTTTTTGAAAAGATTTCAGGAACAGGCAAAACTTTTTTTCTTTCTTGGCAGGATGAAAAAGGGATTTATTTGCCTGCTTCATTAGCTTACTTTCCTTCTAAAAAATATAATGAGATGCATTATTACTGGCTTATTGCAATGTTAAGTAAAATCAATATAAACAGTAATAATATAATAGAAGAAAATATGAAAACGATTAGTTTTCTTGTAGAAAAATATTCTGGATTTAGAGAATTTTATGATTATGCACAAGAGTTTATGATTAAAAATTCTTTGGAATTTTTAAACCATCAATATTTAAGCCCCTTATGGATTTATCCTGCCTTATCAAATAGCAATAAGTTACTTGATTTTGATGATGAAGATGAACCATTAAGAGAAAAAGAAAAGCAAGATGAGACTGAAACATTAAAGATGAAAAAAAAAGCTGAGCAAATTAATGATAAAAAAGAAACAGATGGTCTTTTATTATTTTTGCCTGAATCACTTATGAGTCTTTTGGAACAGGTTAATGTTGATAGACAAGAAAATGATACTTTTGATGAAGATGCTCTTTATAATGCAGAAATATTAGATGAAATAACATTAGGACAAAAAGATGCAAATCTTTCTTCAAGACTTAAAATGGATTTAGATATATCAGCAGAAACTCTTGAAGAATATCCTCTTGGAAAAGGGCATTTTATCGATGAATGGGATTATAAAAAAGAGTGTTATTTGAAAAATTATGTCTGTATAAAACCATTTATTTGGATAAATGTAGAACCCATAAAATTACCACAACGACATGTAAAAATGATGAAAAAAATTCAACATGAATTGGATTTGATGGAACTTGACCGAATCAAAAGAGATAATCTTCCTTATGGTGATGAGATTAATATTGATTCATGGATTGATTATAAAAGTCATAAAAATTGTTCAAATCATTCTCAAAGATTCTTTGAGACTTATGAAAGAAAAACAAGAGATATTTCAACATTGATTTTAGCGGATGTATCCCTTTCAACAGAAGCTGGAATAACACAAGAAATCCGTGTCATAGATATGATTAAAGATGCTTTGATGGTATTCTCAGAATCACTTTACAGACTTCAAGATTGCTTTGCTATTTATACTTTTTCATCTATTAAAAATACAAAAGTCAATTTTCATATTATTAAAAATTTTAAAGAAAAATACACTGATTTAGCACGCGGTCGCATAAATACAATAAAACCGGGTTATTATACTCGTATGGGAGCTGGAATAAGAGAAAGTGCTAAGATTTTGGATAAACAACAATCTAAAAATAAACTATTGCTCATACTTAGCGACGGAAAGCCAAATGATGTGGACAAATATGATGGCCGTTATGGAATAGAAGATACAAAAAAAGCTATAGAAGAGGTAAAGAAAAAAGGAATTATTCCTTTTTGTATTACTATAGATATGGATGCAAAAGAGTATTTGCCTTATCTTTTTGGTCAAAATGCATATGCTGTTATTCGTGATCCTAAAAAACTCCCCAAGGTACTACCAGAAATATATATGAATTTAACAAAAGGAAATTAAAATGTCTAAAAATTATTATTTACAACAATCAAATGAAGTAGAACTATTTAAAACTGCTTCTTCAATGAATTTACCAATTTTAATAAAAGGACCGACGGGATGTGGTAAAACGCGTTTTATTGAGACTATGGGAGAAGAGTTAGGGCTAGATGTTTACACTGTTGTCTGCCACGATGACTTGAGTGCAGCTGATTTGGTTGGGCGTCATCTTATAGATGAAAAAGGTACTTTTTGGCAAGATGGACCACTTACAAAAGCTGTAAGAAATGGTGGTATTTGTTATCTAGATGAGATTATTGAAGCTAGAAAAGACACAACAGTAGTTTTGCATTCATTAGCTGATTACAGACGCACTCTACCTATAGATAGAACGGGAGAAGTTATAGAAGCTCACCCAAACTTTATGTTAGTTGTCTCTTATAATCCTGGTTATCAAAATATATTAAAAGGAATGAAACCTAGTACTAAACAGCGTTTTATCTCACTTAGTTTTGATTATCCAAAAGCTACTTTGGAAAAAGAAATTATAATAAAAGAAAGTAATGTTGATGAAAAAACAGCAGAAAAACTTGTAAATATCGCAGGAGAAATTCGTCAATTAAGTGATAGCGATATCCAAGAATCTGTGTCTACAAGATTACTTATATATGCAGCAAAACTTATAACAAAAGGATTTAATCCTTATGAAGCTTGTATGCATTCGATTGTTGAATCTCTTAGTGATGAAGATGATGTTTTAGAAGTACTTGAAAAACTGATATCTTTACATTTTAAAAAGAGTTGTGATGTTTCAAAATTGTGTAGTTAAAAAAACAATATCCTCCAGAAGATTTTTCTAGTTGGATTATTATTTATTTTGGTTGTTTTAATACTACTTTTATTTTCAACTTTTTTATTAAGATATATTGAACTTATAAATAGCACAATTGTTGTTATTTTAGTTTTAATTACTTTTATTAAAGGGCAATTAATAATAAACTATTTTATAGGTTTAAAATATATTCGATTGAAGTTTCGTATTATACCTACACTTTAGCTTAGTGTAATTTTATTATTAATTGTTATATCTTATTATTTACCAATAAATAAAAATTATTGTGGAATTTTAAAATATTATTCAAAATTAATGAGGTAAAAGGATGATAAACTCTGCTCCATTATGAATATTTTTTGCCTCAATTGTTCCATTAAATTGATTTTTTATAATTATCTTTGACATATAAAGTCCAATTCCTGTAGATGCTTTTTCTTTTTTTGTATTAAAGGGTTTAAATATATCTTCAATTGGATCTATTTTTATTCCACCTGCATTATCACTAATACATAAGATAATATGTTGTTTTGTGTCTTTTAAACTGATTGTAATTGAGGGACCTTTTATTTTATTTAATTTTACGATATCAATACTATTTTGGATAATTGACAAAACAATATGTGCTAAACTATTTGAATTACCAAAGATTTTTATTTTTGAATCAATCTCTTTTTTTAGTTCTACTTGATTTAATTTTAATATAGAATCTACAATCTTCAAAGCTTGTTCGATAGATATAATAGGATTAAAAATTGTATTATCAGTTTTTTTATAAAAATCTTGAAAGTTTGTAATTGTTTTTGACATAAATTGAATAATCTCTTCATTATCAATTGCTTCACGCATAATTTCTTTATCATTTGTCTTTTTTCTGATATACATGCAATTAAAACTTAATTGTGATAGTGGTTGTCTCCATTGGTGAGCAATAATTGCAATCATTTCACCTAAAGCAGCAAATTTCGATTGTTGTTCAAGAATTTTATCATTTAATTTTTCTTTTGAGATATCTTGAATATTGACAACAATTGCAATTTCTTCATTTTCTCCACATGTATCAAAAGAAATTCTTATAGGAAAACTTTCTCCTTTTTTATTTATTGCTTCTACTTCTTGAGTTTTTTTTAAATTTTTTAAATTTAAAATATCATATTTTTCTGGAACTATTTCTGTGAATTTTGCATTATTTAGCATTTCGTTTTTTGTGTATTTAAATATATTTTCTGCTTCTTTGTTAAATGTTTTAATTTTTAATTCACTATCTAATGTAATAATTGCATTTGTACTTGATTCAATAACTGCATTAGAAAATTCTTTTTCTCTTATTAATTCATTTGTACGTTTATTAATTTTTTTGTTAGCTGGCATAAAAATAAATAGTGCTTCACAAAGTAGTGTAATCAAAGTAAGAATTAAAATATATGTTTCGATTTGTTGTATTTTTTTTGTATTTTCTTGTGCTTCTTTTAAATAAATAATTACAGCTTTTTCTAAATCTATTAATAGTTTTTCTGAATTCTTTAAAACATAATTTTGACTTAGTCCATTTCTATTAGTATAAAATCTTTTTGCATGAAAAAGATATCTTTTAACCTTTTCATCTAGATTTGTTTTTTTTCCATAATATATAGAATGTACTTGTTTTGACATTTTTAAAGATGTAAGTTTTTTATGTGCCTTCTCCATCTCTTTTATTATAAGTTTTAATTTGTCAATTTTATAATAAATTGCAAAAAAAGCAATTTCTCTTGTAAAAATTTTTTGATTACCACTCATATTTACAAGTTTTGCATCATTAGATTGAATAGCTAAAAGTTTACTTAAATTAAAAAATGCTAATAAGGATAAAAATGCAATTATAGTTAAAGCTAAAATATATTTTTTTGTGAAACTTAGACTTTCAAACATAAATATCCTAAATATTTTAAAAATATAATGGTATCATAATTTGCTAAAAATTAATTTATGGATTAAAAATGAAAGAAAGATGTGAAATTAAACTAAAAAAATCTACTATTCTTTTAGCAGAGGATGAAGAAAATTTAAGAAATAGTTTTAAAAAAATTTTATTACTTTATGTTAATGAAGTTTATACTGCTTCAGATGGAGAAGAGGCTTTTGAAATTTATAATAGATGTAAACCAGATATTCTTATAACAGATCTTAAAATGCCAAAATTAAATGGGTTAGACTTAATAAAAATTATTAGGAAAGAAAATGAAAATATCCCTATAATCGTTACAAGTGCATATACTGATCAAAGTTTTTTATTAGAATCTATTAAATTGTCTTTAGTAGAATATGCAATAAAACCTATTCGAGAAATTAACTTATCCCAATTACTTGAATCATGTGCAAATATTTTATTAAAAAATTCAAAGACTATTATAAATCTTGGAAATCAGAATTTTTATGATTATGATAATAAAAATTTTATTTCTAAAGGAAATAATATTCTTCTTACAAATAAAGAAATCTCTTTCTTTGAAATACTTTTAGCACATAAAGGTACATTAGTTACTAAATCTGATATTGAAGATAAACTATATATTTATGAAGAAGCTCCCCCAAGTGCCTTGAAAAACCTTGTTTTTAAACTAAGAAAAAAACTAAAAGTAGATGTTATTAAAAGTGTTTCAAAATTAGGTTATATAATAGAATAAAATTAAACTTATGTTTTTTTTATAATTTTTAATTACAGCGACTTAAAAGAAACTCAACTTGTTGTAAACTTTCTTTAAGATTAAATATTAATTTTAAAGGTCAAGTTTTTTTTAATATGATCTTTCATTGATATTTGTCAATATTAAATGTTTCTTGTATGAGTATACTTATGTTATACAAGAAAAAAGGAGAATATTAATATGAGGAAGTCGTGTAATAAACTTTTTTCATTAGTATTAGGTACTGCACTTGTCACTTCTGTTGCATCAGGAGATACTGGTGAATTATCTAAGGTTATGAAAGAAAGAGGTCTCTCAGAAATTGATGTAGTTAGAGCTGCAAAGACTTACAATCCTACTGGAGTAAAAGATAAATATGTTGTGTTTTCATCAGGTGGGCAATCAGGACAAATGATTGTTTATGGTGTACCTTCGATGAGAATACTTAAATATATTGCTGTATTTACGCCTGAACCATGGCAAGGGTATGGTTTTGATAAAGATTCTCTAAAAGTCTTAAGACAAGGAAATATAAGAGGTAAAGAAATTAATTGGGGTGACACTCATCACCCAGCTTTATCAGAAAAAGACGGAAAGTATGATGGACGATGGTTAGTTATTAATGATAAGGCAAATCCAAGAATCGCTGTAATTGATTTAGAAGATTTTGAAACTAAACAAATTGTTGTAAATCCAGTATTTAAATCAGAACATGGTGGATCATTTTTTACTCCAAATTCAGAACATATTTTAGAAGCAGCACAATATGCAGCTCCTTTCGATAATGAATATCATCCTATTGAAGATTATAAAGAAACTTATAGAGGAGGAGTAACTGTTTGGAAATTTAATCCAAAAATTGGAAGAATTCAACCAAAAGATTCATTTACAATAGAAATGCCTCCTTATATGCAAGATTTATCTGATTCTGGAAAAGGGATAAGTGATGGATGGGGATTTACTAATTCATTTAATACTGAAATGTATACAGGGGGAATTGAAGTAGGAATGCCACCAAATGAAGCTGGTATGTCAAGAAATGATACTGACTTTTTACATGTATATAATTGGAGAAAACTTTATGAATTATCAAAAAATCCCAAAAATGTAAAAATTATAAATGATCATAAAGTAATTCCTATGGATATTGCTGTTAAAAATGATGCTTTATTTTTAATTCCTGAACCTAAGTCTCCCCATGGTGTTGATGTTGATCCTACAGGACAATACTTAGTTGTTTGTGGTAAATTAGATACTCATGCATCTGTTTATGACTTCAAAAAAATAAAAAAGTTAATTGATAAAAAAGAGTTCGTAGGTAAAGATCCTTATGGTATTCCAATTTTAGATATGAAAAAATCACTGCATGGTCAAGTAGAATTAGGACTTGGGCCATTACATAATCAATATTCACCTAAAGATGGAGAAATTTATACTTCACTATATGTTGATTCTCAAGTAGTTAAATGGAATTTCAAAGATTTAAAAGTTATTGACAAAGTAAATGTACATTACAATATTGGTCACTTAGCTGGAATGGAAGGCAAAACTGCTGATCCTCAAGGTGATTATATTATTGCATTAAATAAACTTTCAATTGACAGATTTCAAAATGTTGGTCCTCTTCATCCACAAAATCATCAATTAATTGATATCAGTGGTAAAAAGATGGATTTATTAGTAGATATGCCTCTTCCTTTAGGTGAACCTCACCAAGCAGTTGCAATTAGGGCAAGTAAACTTCATCCTCATGTGCGATATGAGATGGGAACAAATACAAAAACAGGAAAACAACATATTGGAAAAACTTTAGCAGGTGAAGAAAGAATTGAGCGAAATGGAAATCATGTAAAAGTTTATGCGACATTGGTTAGATCTCATATTAATCCAGAGAGAATTACTGTTAATAAAGGTGATAAAGTCACAATTTACATGACAAATCTTGAAAGAGCGCAAGATGAAACTCATGGATTCACAGTTGATAATTACAATATTCATGGTTCATTAGAGCCAGGTGAAACTAGTGAGTTAGAATTTGTAGCAGATAAAGAAGGTGTATTCCCATACTATTGTACAGAGTTTTGTTCTGCTTTACATTTAGAAATGATGGGTTATTTATTAGTTAAAGATCCTAATAAAAAATATGAAAGTGCACAAAAGCTCAAAATGAAATCTATGAGTTCTGAAGAATTAAAAGCTGAATATGACAAAACTGTAGCAGTTAATAATGCTACTGATACAGTTATTCAATCAGTAGTTAAATTTTTAAAAGACAATAAATTTCAAGAACACAAAGTTGTCGCTGATTTAGTAACAGATGCCTTTGATCAATATAATCAAATTCCAGAACAAAAGAAAAAAGCAAATGAAGCTCTTAAAAAAGGCGATATAGAAAAAGCTATTTTATATGAAAATATGATTTGGCAATTAATGGTTAAAACAGCAGATGTAGGAATAAGGGCAAAAGATGCATTAGTTAGAAAGATTGCAACAAAACAAAGCTCTGCTGCTATAAGAGGAGAGAATACTTTTGCAGAAGGTGGATGTAATGGGTGTCATGTAATAGGAAAAGTTTCATCAGGTCCTGATTTAACTGGTGTTTTAACAAGACATGAAAATGGTGTGGATTGGGTTAGTAAATTTATTTTATCACCCGAATCAAAATATAAAGAACCATATGTAAAAGCAATGATTGATTATTTTAATTTAAAAATGCCTAATCAACATATGAGTAAAGAAGAAGTAAAAGATATTATTGAATATCTTAAATGGGTTGATGAAAATGCAAATCTTTTCTAAAATCTAAATATAAAAGAGGAAGTTTAATCTTCCTCTTTATTACTATAGTTTTTACAGTATAAATTGTTTCTTTTGTACTGTAAAAATTAAATTTAAGGATGAAAATGTATTCAAGTTTTTTTAAATCAAAAATTTATGCAAGTATAGCATTAGTTATTATGACATTAGCCTTTACCTTTCCAATGATTACTTTTCATGGGACATTAAATAAAATCTATAATAACAAAGTTGGGGAAATTTCTCCCCTTGCAATAAATGTTTGGAATTTTTATAATAAAGGAAGATATAAAAGTACAACAACTCCTGAAGAAGCTCACAATGATTTAAAGATGATGATTAAAACTTCATCAGAAATAGGAGTTGCCTCTTTGCCTATTTGGTCTTGTTCTCTTGAAGCACCTAATTACCCAAAAAAAGCTTTTCCAGAGGGTATTCCCGTTTATTTTCATTTTGATGGATTTTCTGGAGAAGTGCATGAAATGAATACAATAAACCATTATGTAGGTATGGATCCTATGTGGAGAGGTGGAAGAATTGAAAGAGAAATTGGACTATATGCTCTTTTAGGGCTTTCTTTATTTATGATATATTTTATTTTATATAATAAAAAAGTATTAACATACATAATGTATATATCAACTGCCTTACCTTTAATCTTTGTTGCAGAATATTCATATTGGTTATATTGGTTTGGACATAATTTACATGATTGGGGAGCTTTTAAAATTAAGCCTTTTATGCCAACCGTATTTGGTGATGGGAAAATTGCCCAATTTACAACACATTCTTATCCAACGATTGGATTTTATGCTTTGTTGCTAATAGGTTTATTTAGTTTATTAGCTGTACTTTCTAGAAATAGAGCTATAAAAGAAATGGAAGATAAGGTTTAAAAATGTTACGAATTATATTTGTATTATGTTTTATATTTTTTAATTTTTTGTTAGCAAATTTATTACAAGAGACTATTGATAATGCACCTGTAGGTTCTATCTTAAAATTACCAAAAGGTATATATAAAGGTTCTATTATAATAAATAAACCTTTAACTATTATAGGAAAAGAAGATGATGTAATTATCGATGGAGCTGGAAAAGGCACTGTTATTCAAATTAAAAGTCCTTTTGTAACTTTGAAAAATCTTACTATTCAAGGAAGTGGAGATAGACATGAAGGTCTTGATGCAGGAATAAAAATATCAAATTCAAGACAGTCTGAAATATCAAATTGCATTATAAGAGATTCTTTATTTGGTATTGATGTTTCAATGACAAATAATTCAATAATATCAAATAACTATATTACATCAAAAGATTTAGATTTAGGTTTAAGAGGAGATGGTCTTAGACTTTGGTATTCCAATGATAATATCATCACAAAAAATAAAATTGTTAAATCAAGAGATGTGGTCGTTTGGTATTCACATGGGAATGAAATATCAAATAATTTTGGAGAGTATAATAGATACTCTTTACATTTTATGTATGCTGGGAAAAACTTTGTAAAAGATAATATTTATCAGTTTAATTCTGTAGGTATATTTTTTATGTATAGCCAAGATACTATAGCAACAGGCAATATTATAAAAAGTTCATTAGGTAGTACAGGTATGGGTATTGGGCTTAAAGATGTTTCAAATTTTATAATAAAAAACAATACTATTTTATATTGTGCTCAAGGTATATATATAGATAGATCGCCTTTTGAACCAGATACAAATAACTGGATTGAAAATAATAAAATTTTATACAATTCAGAAGCTATTCATTTTCATTCAATTAGTGAAAATAATATCATAAAAGGGAATGCAATCCAAGGAAATATCGAGGATATAATAAATGATAGTAGAGGTTCAAAAACGGATAAAAATGTGATTGTAGGGAATTATTGGGATAACTATGAAGGCTTTGATATAAATAAAGATAATATAGGAGATTCTCCCCATAAAGTTTTTCAATATGCAGATCAACTTTGGTCTTATAATCCAGATGTTAAGTTCTTTTATGGTTCTCCTGTAATTTCTTTATTGAACTTTCTAGCAAAGTTAGCTCCTTTTAGTGAACCCATATTCTTATTGCAAGATAAAGAACCTAAGTTGAAATTTTGAGGATTCAATAATGAAAAATATAGAAAAAGATAGAAGAAATTTTATTAAGTTTTCAACACTTGGAATACTGGGTTTAACTTTTGGTGCTGGAGTAGTGATTAGTCCACATTTATTGCAAGCTGAGATGAGATTAAGACCTCCTGGTGCAGTTACAGAAAAAGAGTTTTTGGCTTTATGTATTAAATGTGGTCAATGTTTGCAAGTTTGTCCATATCACTCTATTAAACTTTCTGATTTAATAAAAGGACATGGAATTGGAACTCCCTATATTGATCCAAGAGAAAGAGGTTGTTATGCATGTAGCGCTGTTCCCTGTGTCCTTGCCTGTCCCAGTGGAGCATTAGATCATAAGGTTGAAAAAGCAGAAGATGCGCAAATGGGAATAGCTGTTTTAGAGTTTCCTAATAAATGCTTAGCATTGAGTAATACTCCTGTACCAAGTGGATTTAGTAAGAGAATCCATGATTTTACTAATAATCAAAATAATATAACTAAACTTGAAAAAGATATGTTAATAAAATTAGATAAGTTCGAAGGTAAACAGTGCACAATATGTGCTGATATGTGTCCTATTTCTAATCCATTGGGTGCAATTTCAATGATAAATAGTGATAATGGAAAAAAACCTGAAGTTTATGAAGGCTGTATTGGGTGTGGAGTATGTGAAGAATTATGCCCTGCAAATGAACCTGCAATTGTAGTAAAACCAAGATTGTCTTATGAAGATTATTATATTAAAGGAATTAAATCATGATAAAAAAAATATTGTTGCTTACAGCTCTTTCTTTTCTGTTTTTAGGTTGTTTTGATAAAGAAGAAGAAAAAGTTACTAAAAATGAAAATGAAAATGTAAAGGCACAAGCTCCTTTAAAAATAGAAATAGAAGAAAATAAAAATATAAAAGAAATAAAAGTTGCACAAAAAGAAAAAACAGGAATGGAAGATAAATCATATTATATGGATTATGATGTAAAAAGTGAATATGAACAAAACTCACAACCTGCGAATAAAGATGCTTCTATTAGAGTAAAACCTAGAAGTATTGTTGATGCAAATATGCATGTAAAAACTCCATATGATGAAGTTAGAATATCAATGCTTGTAAAAAAGCTTAGTAAAGATTTTATTGTTAAGTGTTCCTCTTGTCATAATGATTATGCTAATGGAATAATTGGACCATCATTATTAAATAAAGATTATGATTCTATTTTTAATAGTATTATGAAGTTCAAAAAGAATAAAAATGCAAATGTTCTTATGGCAGAACTTGTAAGCCAAATGGATGAAGATGAGATAAAAAAAATCTCAAAAGAAATTTATAGATTTAATAAAGAAGTTAAGGAATTAAAATGAAAAATATAATTGCAATAATTTCAACGCTTATAATTATTGGTTTGATGATATTTTCATATAAAAATGGAACAGCATTTCAAGGTGGAGAAGCAGGACATATTATTGAAGATATACAAACCTTTCAAGAAAAGATAAAAATTACTCCAGAAAAAGAAAAAGATATTGAACAAGAAAAATTAAAAGCTTTAAAAGAAAAAGCTGGAAACAGTCTTAAGTTTGAAGTTAGTAATGATTATAAAAGTAAATGTTCTTCTTGCCATGGAATTGATGGCTCAGGAATGCAAAATGGCAAAAAACTCATGGGAGCTAATTTAATTGGACAAACAGAAGAAGAGCTATTTCAAAAATTAATTGATTTTAAAACGGGAAGAAAAGATAACCTTGTGATGAAAGGTTTATTAATAAATCTTTCTAAAGAGAATTTAAAAACTTTCGCAAAAGAAATTTCGCAGTTTAAAGCAAAAGAAGAAGCTTTAAGTAAATAATATATTCTTATAGGAAAAAAAATGGATAAATGGAATAATAAAGAGACAATAAATAATTCAACTTTTTTTTCAACTTTTTTTGATAAGACAAAAGAGGGGGAAAGATATTTTTCTTATAGAATGAAAAGATGGATAGTAGTAATTGCTATACACCTACTTTTTTTCTTATCATTTGCAATTGATATACAAACATTAGAAGGAACATTAAATGGTTCAAGGTTTTTAGGATTTCATTTAATAGATCCTTTTACTACAATTCAAATGTATCTAGCAACTTATCATTTACCAATAAATATAATTATTGGAACTACAACAATATTAGTATTTTATATATTTATTGGAGGACGAACATATTGTTCTTGGGTATGCCCATATGGACTTTTAAGCGAGATAAGTGAAAAACTACATAATTATTTAGTAAATAAGAAGTTAATAAAAAGAAGAAGTTTTAATCATAAAATAAGACATGTATTTTGGATTATGTTTATGGTTATGGCTTTTTCAAGTGGATATTTAGTTTTTGAAACTTTTAATGTAGTGGGAATATTAAGTAGGTTTATTACTTATGGATGGAGCTTAGCAATCTCGTGGGTTTTTGTAGTGTTTTTGATTGAAGTTTTTTATTCTCGGCGTGCTTGGTGTACTTATATTTGTCCCATAGGAACAACATATGGGTATATTGGAAAAGTAAGTACTCTTAGAATTCAATGGAATGATAATTGTGACCATTGTATGGTCTGTCATGATGTTTGTTTTGAAAATCAAGTTTTAGATTTAACAAAAGCCAAATATGACAAAGAAAGAAAAGAAAAAGGCATAAAAACTCAATATGTGGCAGGAGCTGACTGTACTCTTTGTGGACGTTGTATTGATGTCTGTCACTCTGATGCATTAAAATTTGATTTTAGATTGAAAGGTTTAATATAAAATGATTAAAATAACAAATTTAACTAAAAAATTTGGTTCACAATTATCCTTAGATAATGTGAATATAGAGTTCAATAAAAAAGATCATATTGCACTAATGGGACCAAATGGAGCAGGAAAAACAACTCTTATACGTTCTATTATGGGATATTATCATCCAAGTTCAGGAGAGGTATTAATTAATGAAAAAAATCCAGTTAAAAATAGAACAGAAATTTTAGATGTAATTTCTTTTGTTCCTCAATTGCCACCTCCAATTAAATTAAATCTTGATGAACTAATTAAATATATACAAATTAGTTCTAATGTAGATAAAGAGTTGATTTTGTATTATGCAAATGAGATGAAACTAGATATAAAAAGCAATTTAAATAAATCATTTTTTAAGTTAAGTGGCGGAATGAAACAAAAAATGCTAATAGCAATTAGTTTAGCAAGAGAAAGTGATATCATAATTTATGATGAACCAACGGCTAACCTTGATCCAAAGGCAAGAGATGATTTTTACAGATTGTTAAAAGATAATGAAAAAGATAAGATTTCTCTTTTTGTAACCCATAGGTTAGAAGAGGTAAAAGAGATTGTAAATAGGCAAATTTATATGGATTTAGGGAGAATTACTTCCGATGATAAGATAAAGGAATTGTTATGAAAAAAAGTATTTTTAATTTTATTGCATTGATTACTTTAGTGATGGTATTTACTGCTTGTGAAAAAAGAGTTTCTGAAGAAGCACATGATATTCATTGGGATAGGGATGTATGTGATAGATGTAAGATGGTAATAAGTGGAAGAAAACATGCGGTGCAAGTTATAAATCCTGAAAATGGGGATATGTATAAATTTGATGATATAGGTTGTGCTATTTTATGGTTCAAAGAAAATAATATTACATGGAAAGATAGTGCAAAAATTTGGACAATTGATGTTAATACTGGTAAATGGATAAATGCAAAAAAATCATATTATGATACTGTTCATAAAACACCAATGGGGTATGGTTTTTCTGCTAATGATAAAAAAGAATCAATTACTGATGAAACTTCAGAAAAAATTGATTTTGCTGAAATGTCTAAAAGAGTTATAGAAAGAGGTAGATAATGAAAAATTTAGCTTTAATAGCTTATCTTGATTTAAAAGAATCTCTTAGAGCAAAGTGGTTTATTGTTTATACTTTGGTTTTTGGGGGAATGATAGCATTATTTTTTATTGCAGGAGTAACTCAATCACAAGTTATGGGGTTCAGTGGCTTAAGTAGACTTCTTCTTATGTACATACAAATAACAATTGTAATATTGCCTATTTTTATTCTTATTACTACTGTTCGCTCAATTTCAGGAGATAGAGATACTCATATTTTGGAATATATGCTTTCTTTCCCTATCTCTTTAAAACAGTATTATTGGGGGAAAATTATTGGAAGATTTGTAACTGTATTCTTGCCTGTATTTTTTGCTATGATAATTGCAATTGTTTATGGGATGAGTATTGGAGCTTCTATTCCTTGGGATATTTTTTTCTTATACACAGGATTACTTTTCTCTCTTTCTTCAGCATTTCTTGGAATTGCTTTTTTTATCTCTTCTTTTGTTAAAACAAGTGAAGTTGCATTAGGAATTTCATTTTTTGTTTGGATATTCTTATTAGCTTTTATTGATATAGCACTTATATCATTGATGATGCAAAATAGGTTTGAAGAGGGGTTTATAATTGCAATTGCGCTTTTAAATCCTATGGAAATCTTTAGAGTGGCTGCTATCTCTTTATTTGATCCAGAACTTACAGTCATGGGTCCTGTCGCATATTATATTTTGGATACATTTGCACAAAAAATATTTGTTTTATTTTCTATATTATACCCTTTATTTTTGGGTTTAGTATTTGCTTTTTTAGGTTTTGTAATTTTTACAAAAAAAGATTTAGTTTAAAGGAATTTCTATGTTTAGTAAATTGTTATTTGTTTGTTTGTTTAATTGTATGATTATGACATATACACTTAATGCAAGTGAAAATGCTATGAATTTTAATAAAGAGACAAAAGGATTAGTAAGAAAAATGTTGGTTTACAAAAATCCAAGTTGGGTTAGTAAAATTATAACAAATGAGTCGAAAGAATTTTATTTTGTAAGTCCAAAGTCAATGTTTGACTTTTATTTTGACTCTGAAAAATGGTCAGCTGCTAATATAAAAGATAAAAATCAAATAAAAGAGCTTGTTGTTACAAATTATGCTAATCTTAGACCTATAGATGCAAAAAAAGCATATTATGTTTATGGTGCTAATAAAATATCTTCTGCGGGAGATGATTTACCTGCTTTTGAACTTTATTCCCAAGCCCAAAAATTTGCAAAAGAAAATAATGGGAAAAGAATTTTAAAATTTAATGAAATAACAAAAGGATTAATTGAATTGCTTAATGGTGATATATAAATTCATAAATAAAAGCTACAAAGTAACTTAAAACTATGTAGCTTACTCCCTTAAATAAATTTGTATCTTTTATTCCTTCTCCTAACAAAAATAATTAAATTAACTTGATCGTAATCAACAATAAAAATAAAAAAAGAAGATAGAATTATTAAATGATTTATTTAATTTTTAAACTAATTCACATCTTTTCTGTACTTATATACGCAGGTTTTTTATTTACTGATAATTTGATTCTAATGAGAATGCAAAAAGTCTTGTCAAAAGATAAATATGATGAAGTTAGAGGCTATTTTAAAGCTTTTACAAAAGTTCTTGTTCCTAAAGCACTTGTTTTTGCAGTTATTAGTGGGATATATTTATTATATATAAATTTTGGAGTAATAGAAGATTCTGGACTTTCTAACTTTCAAATTCTACTTTTAATAAAGTCTATTTTGGGTCTTTGGCTTGGTTTAAGAGGCATTCTTCAAGTTTTTTTTGGTATTCAACCTTTTGTTTTCAAAGGTCATACTTTACCCTTTGTTTTGGTAATAACTATAGTTTTATTATCTCAAATAATGTGGTATGTATAAAATTTTATTCTTTTGTCTTCTCCTACTCAATTGGGAAATATACTTAAGTTAATAATTAGAAAAATCAATATATTATAATATTCTAATGAAATACTAAAAGCATTTTTAAACAATGACAGAAATATTACCTAATAAAGCAAAGGAGCTAAAATGAAAGTTGGATTTATAGGACTTGGAATCATGGGAAAACCTATGGCGAAAAATATATTAAAAGCAGGATTTGATTTAGTTGTTACAAACAGAAGTAAGGCATCTGTTAAAGAACTAGTTGCTCTTGGCGCTTCAAGTGCTCAAAGTGCTAAAGAAGTAGCACAGCAAGTTGATGTTCTTATCACAATGTTACCAAATTCTCCACAAGTAAAAGAAGTTGTTCTTGGAAAAAATGGAGTTATTGATGGTATAAAAGAAGGGACTGTTGTTATTGATATGAGTTCAATTGCACCTTTAGCTTCACAAGAGATTTCAGCCCAACTTTCAAAAAAAGGTGTTGAACTACTTGATGCACCTGTAAGTGGTGGAGAACCAAAAGCAATAGAGGGAACACTATCTGTTATGGTTGGTGGGAAAAAAGAGGTATTTGATAAGTTTTATGAACTAATGATGTCAATGGCAAGTTCCGTTGTTTATACTGGAAAAGTAGGAGCTGGAAATACGACAAAACTAGCAAATCAAATTATTGTTGCTCTTAATATTGCTGGTATGTGTGAGGCTTTAGTATTAGCTACAAAAGCAGGTGTTGAGCCTGAATTAGTTTATGAAGCTATTAGGGGAGGGCTAGCTGGAAGTACTGTTTTAGATGCAAAAGCTCCTTTAATTATGGATAGAAAATTTGAGCCAGGATTTAAAATCAACTTACACATAAAGGACTTACAAAATGCACTTGATACAGCACATGAGATAGGAGCTCCTATTCATTTAACAGCGGCCGTTATGGAAATCATGCAAGCTATGAAAGCTCAAGGTGAAGATCATTTAGATCATGGTGGATTAATTAGATATTATGAAAGATTGTCAAAAGTTGAAGTAAAAAGATAACTTCATAAAAAGAGTTTTAAATATTTATTTAAAACTCTTTTTATAAATATTTAATACTGTATCTAAAAGAGCTGCTATTACTGGCCCTATTATAATACCTATAGGTCCAAAAGATATTATTCCTCCAAGAATTGATACGAGGATAACAAGATCGGGCAATTTTGCATCATTTCCAACAATCCATGGTCGAAGAAGATTATCCACTAATCCTACGAATACTATTCCCCATATAATAAGAGCAATTCCCCATCCAATACTACCTGTAAACATAAGATATACTACTGCTGGCAACCACACTACAGGTGCCCCTAATCCAGGAACAGCAGAAAGAAGAAAAACTACACTTCCCCAAAATACTGGTCCATTAAGTCCTATAACCCAAAATGCAACTCCTACCAATAGGCCTTGAATAAGTCCAATTATAACTATACCTTTAAGGGATGCTTTAGTTACTGTTAACCCACGATATATAAGTTCATCATAATCTTTTTTTGAAAGAGGAAGTAAAGAAGATAGAGAATTTAATAATTTTTCTCCATTTATCAAAAAGTAAAACATAGCATAAAACATAATAAATAAACTCATAAAAAACCCAAGAGTTCCTTTAGTTGCACTAGATAAACTTGAAACCAACCAACTTCCTATTGCATTAGTTGCTTCAGAGGCTTTTTTGAGAAGAGTCTCATTTAAAGAATCAAATTTGTCTTGTAATGGTAACCAAGTAGGAAGTTGTTGACTTAGTGAAAAATCTTCTTTTAATAATTCTTTTACTAAGGGACTTGTCTTTTCACTAAATTGTATTGCTTCATTTGTGACCATACCTGTAAGAACTGCCAAGGGAAAACCTACGGCTAGAATAGATATGATTAGTACAGTAGATGCAGCCAAAATAGATTTATTTTTGAAATAAAAAAGAACTTTTTGATAAAGAGGATAAAGTAAGCCTGAAAAAATTGCAGCAAGAACAAGAGCTATTAGAAACTCTTTAATCATTCCAATAAAACCCATTAAAACTATAAATAGTAAAAGTAGTATAAAAGCTTGTTGGAGTTTATTTGGGTGTTTGTCATTCATTATTAAGTTCCTTGGATATTAAAAAATTGATATAGAAAGTAAACTATATCAATTCTTTACTTTTTTATTTTTTAATCCAGTTATCTTCATCATTTTTTTCATATGTAGTTTTCACTGCTGCCCAAGCAACTTTATGAGAAACTTCTTCTCTTGAACTATCATCTTTTCTATCTTTTGGGTTTTTGTATTCTTCCCAAGCACTATTATATGCTTCTTTATATATTTCTTGTGCATGCTTTGGTAGATTGTCTTTTACTTGTTTTGGTAATTGATTAATACTTTTGTAAGGCATTTTCACTCCAAATTTAAATTAGTTTGTTATTATCATAAAATATAAACTTGTCTGACACTTTTTATAATATAAGTATCAGACTGTTTATAGAGTAATTTATTTTGAAGAAGTAAACTCTTCTTCATATTTTTCCCAAGTATCTTCTAACTTTTTATATGCATTTATGAAGCCTTCTTTTGTATATTCCCATGCATTAGATGTACTACTTTTCATACTTCCATACCATTGAGCAACTTGATTACGCTGATCACGAAGATTTTTCAAATTCTCACGAGTTTTTATACGAACATCTTTGCTCATTTTATCCCATTTATTATCAACTTTTGATTCTAAAATATCGATTTGATTATCTAGCTTATTTAAACTTATTTTTACTTTTTTAAGCGTCTCATCTTTTTTATCAACAGTATAACTTCCAATAGTTTTAAATAACTCTTGAGTATCTTTTTTTACTTCTTTAATTGAGGTATTTATATTTTCTGTTTGAGCATATGATAAAGTTGTAATACCAAGTAAGCCGATTAGCATTAATATTTGTATATGTATTTTCATTTGTAATCTCCTTAATTATGTTATGCTAACTATAATAATTATTTAAATCTTGAACTAGCTGAATCAAAGGCATCACTTAGCGAATTCCATGCACTATCCATGCCTATTTTTAGGTCTTCCCATGCATCATCACTTGCATTTTGATCTCAATGAATTTCTTATTAGTATTTTCTTTCATAGATTTTAATTTATCTATTTCTTCATAGTATTCAATTTTTTTGTTTGCTTGTGCACCTTCAGCTTTTGCTTTAAGTTTATCTATTTGTGCACTCCATTCATCTAGTTGTGCCTGTAGTTTTTTTTCATATTCTTTTTTCATACTCATGATATTCTCCTTTAATATTATTTGCTTTTATTTTCTTATATAAATTATTAATAATATTATTTATTCCCTATAATAAAATATATTTGTAGATACTATAGGTCCTAATGTATCACAATTAAAAGGTAGTTTTATTGATTTGTATTTCATAATAATCCTCCTTGTTTGCATAAACTATAACAAAAGCCAATTAAATATTCCTTAAACATTATGGGTAAAGTTGCATTAAAGATAGAAAAACAATGAATATAGTCATTTATAAATACTTTTTTGAAATAAATATATTATTTTTTATATACTATTATTAAATATTAAGTTTTATTTATGATTAATATTCATTATGATAGTTTAAAAGTTACATTTGTAAAATAAAAGGATAAAAAATGGCAACTCAAGAAATTACAAAATTAAAAGAAGAAATTGAAGTTTTAAAAGCTGATATAAAAGAGTTATCTGCTAGTTTAAAAGAAGCTGCTGCAACTAAAGTTGATCGTACTGCAAGCAAACTAGATATTTTTGATGGCTTATCAATGGATGAATTAAAAACAAAACTATATGAACTAAAGAACAAAGGTTTAGATGAAGTTGGTGAAGTTGAAACTAAAATCAAAAATGATCCTTTTAAAAGTGTTGCAATTACATTTGGGTTAGGTTTTTTAGCCGCTTGGTTAGTTAAAAAATAGTATGTCAAAAGTCACAATTTCAGAATTTATTATTTCTGTAATAGAATTAATAGAAGCTCAAGTAAGAGAAATTGAATCTTCTTTTGTAAGTAGTGCAAAGGGTTTGATAATAAAACTTTTTTCACTTTCTTTACTTGTTTTAGCATCTGTTTTTTTCTTTTTAGGGATTAAAGTTTGGATTGAAAGTTATTTAGGTGAAATCTTTGCCTATCTTATAACATCATTTATTATTTTGGTATTAGCATTAATAGTTTCTAAGGTCGCCTCATGGAAAATAGAACAAAGAAGATAGAAAAACTTAATAATTTAGTATCTCAGTTAGAGGGGAATGACTCTATATTTACTAGAAAAGTTACTTCTGTTAAAATCGCTAAGTTAAAACTAAGAGCAATTGATCCTGGATATGATATAAGCGATACCTTAAAAAGTTTTAATTCAGGGACAAAAGAAGAGTTAATTGCTTCTTTTATAAGTCAAAATTATGTAAAACCTTTTTTGGTAAAACTATTAGCTAGATTTTAAAATAATTATAAAATAAATAAAAGGAAAAAACAATGTTATCGTGGTCATTAACTTTTTTAGTTGTTGCAATAATTGCAGGAGTTTTAGGATTTACAGGTATAGCAGGTGCAGCTGCAAGTATTGCTCAAACAATATTTTACATATTTTTAATACTGCTTGTTGTCTCAGCAGTTGTAAATGCATTGAAAGGTAAAACTCCTTAATTTAGTTCTATACTAAATTTAACATAACTGAAATTTTTAAATTTGTATTTTTAGGTTATATAATTATAATCTTATTTTATTATAGTGGAAAAATATTATAAATTATAATTTTATATGGAGAAAAATATGAATAATAAAATAACACCCTTATCTGTATTAGATTTGATACCAATAGGGGAGGGCTTTACTATATCACAAGCTATTGAAAATAGTACAAAACTAGCTCAAAGTGTTGAGGATTTTGGATTTACTCGTTATTGGGTGGCTGAACATCACAATTTCCCTGGAATCGCTAGTGCTGCTACTTCTGTAATACTAAGTTATATTGGTTCAAAAACTCAAAAGATAAGAATAGGTTCTGGTGGAATCATGCTTCCAAATCACGCACCTTTGGTCATCGCAGAGCAATTTGCTACTTTGGAATCTTTATATCCAAATAGAATAGATTTGGGATTAGGAAGAGCTCCTGGTACTGATAGACAGACAATGATGGCACTAAGACGAGATATCAATGATGACGACTTCCCTATGATGCTTAAATATTTACAATACTATTTATCAAATGAAGCAGGTAAAAAAGGAATAAAAGCAATACCCGGATTTGGATTGGATATTCCTATTTGGTTACTTGGTTCTAGCACCTTTAGTGCACAATTAGCTGCTCAAAAAGGTTTGCCTTTTGTTTTTGCTTCACACTTTGCACCTGATTTGATGGACGAGGCTATACGAATATATCATGAGAACTTTAGACCATCTTCACAATTAGAAGAGCCATATGTAATAGTATGTATCAATATAGTTTGTGCCAATACAAATGAAGAAGCACAATATTTAGCTACAACAGAACTGCAAAAGTTTCTTTACCTTCAAAGGGGTGAACAAAGTTTATTACCAAAACCAACAGAAGATATGAGTAGTTTATGGGAAGAATGGGAAGAAAGAGGTATAAGACATAAAACAAGAGAATCTATCTGGGGGACACCAGAAGTTGTAAAAGAAAGACTTGAACGACTGATTCAAAGAACAAGTGCAAATGAAATCATGATAAACTCAATGATACATGATCCAGATAAAAGAATAAAATCTTATGAACTCATTTCAAAAGTTTGGTTATAAAAACCTTTTCCTATAAAACAAGCTCGTATTTTCACGAGCTTGTCAAATAATCAAGAAATAAATCTAATATTACGATTATCTTTTTATATCTACAAAAAAAGCACCTCTTAAATCATCTAATTTATAATCAATTGCTTTATCCTTTGGATATTTAGCTTTTATTATTGAATAAGCTTTTTTATTTCTATTTTCGATAGTTCCATGACAGGCTAAACATTTATTTTCTATATAAAGTGGTTTATAAACTTGATAATGGTTTTCTTCTATTTTTTTAACTACCATTTTAGGCTTAATACCTTTTTTTATGTCATCTCTAATCTCATTTAATACTTTTATTTGAGCTTCTGTTGCTTGGTTATTTGGATTTCTTGGTTTATCAGTTACTCTTTTTATAGAAATACCTTGAGGAAGATTTGCCGCACTATTTTTCATAAGGTTCGTTGCCTCTTCTGAACAGAAAGTTGCAGCTTGAACAACTCCTCCACTTTTCATTTTACTACCTAAGTGCTTTTTTAATGTACCACCCACTTGTTTTATTGCATTTATTGCCTCTTTTTTAGCTTCCTGTTCACTTAATGTATTGTTTGCAAATGTATAACTTGTTACTAATATTGAACAAATAAGTACTGCATTTTTTATATTTTTTACTAGCATTTTTTCTCCTATTATTATAATAAATTCTTATAAGTATAATGTAATAAATATAAAAATTTCATAAAGTACTATTTGAAATATAATCTATATAATAGTACTTTTGGAATATAAATGTATTTTTAAAAAAATAATTTATAATCTCTTAATATTGAAGAATACTAAAAAATATTATTTCAAATATTTTTTTTTAACTATACTTTTGAGATTGATGTTTCTTATGGTTATCAAAAAATTCTTATACTAATTTTTTGATAATAAAATCTATTTTTAAATTAAAAAATAAGAATATGTTTTCGTACTTTTTATTTGACTGATAATTTTAATTACTATAAAATCTATCTTTGCCACTACTTTGCCACAAAAAATCGGTAAATTAGTTGCATTATTAAAATACAAAGGGTTAAAAATATGTTAAAAGGAATTATCACCTTATTGATATTTCAATTTATAGGTGAGTGTATAAGTAGACTATTTTCACTGCTTGTTCCGGGAGCTGTGATAGGAATGATTTTGTTGTTGGTATTTTTAATTATTAGGAAGAAAAGTTTTCATAGCTTGGATACAACTGTATCATTTTTTCTTAAATACTTACCACTTCTTTTTATTCCTGCTGCGATGGGGATTATTACTCAAGTTGACACTATATCAAAAGAGTTTCTTGCTATTAGTATCTCTTTATTTATTGGAACCGTTTTGTCTTTGGCTCTTAGTGCGAAAATTTTAGATTATTTTGCAAATAAAGAAAGTGTAAAAAATGAATTTTGAATCACTAATACAATATATACATACTACACCCTTGACTTGGTTGATAGTTACTCTTAGTTCTTTTAAACTTGGAATTATTATTTATAATAAGTCCAATAAAAATACACTTTTTCAACCTATCATTGTAGCTTATATTATCATTCTCTCTCTTGTATATATTACAAATACTTCTTATGAAGAGTACTTCAAAGGCGTAGAAATCATTCACTTCTTTTTAGGTGCAGCAACTGTAGCTTTGGCACTGCCTTTGTATAAAAATTTAATCTACATCAAGTCTTTATTTTTTCCTATATTTATAACTTTATTTATTGGAAGTTTTTCTACTGTATTTATTACGATAACAATATTGTGGCTTTTTGATGCAAATATACTTACAATCTTATCGATGACTACCAAATCTATAACAGCACCAATTGCTATTATCACATCAAAAGAGATTGGAGCAATACCATCTTTGGCAATAGGTTTTGTGATTATTACGGGTATTATTGGAGCAGTATTTGGTACAACTATTTTCAAAATCATTAAAGTCAAAAATGATACTTCTCAAGGCTTTGCACTTGGATTGATTTCCCATGGAATAGGTACAGCTAAAGCTATTGAGATATCAGAAAAAGCAGCTGCCTTTTCTGCACTTGCTATGGGATTAAATGGAATATTTACTGCTATTTTTTTACCGATTATTTTGAGTTTTTTCAAATAAGAAGAGAGAATATCTCTTCTTATTTATTAAGTTCCACTTCATTTAGATACTCTTTAAATGAAGATGTATTTAAATTATCAGTTTTATATGAAGTAATTAAATCACCAATAAAACCTACTAAATTATCAGCTGTAACTTTTACACCAGTTTTATGTGCAAATCTACTTCCTTCTACTCCACATACTTGTCCACCAAGAATTACATCATAACCTTCAACTCTATTGTTATTTTCATCTCTTACTTTTGTTCCTACAAAACCTATATCAGAGATTTGAGGGTGAGAACATGAATTTCCACATCCAGATATTGCAATAGTCACATTTTCTTTAAAATCAGGATGATTTTCTTCCAATTGTTTTACCACAACTTTTGAGAATTCTTTTGTTTCTGTAATACCAAATTTACAAAACTCATTACCTGTGCATGATTGAAGTCTCGCTCTAAATGGCGTTGGAGCATAAGGATAACCTAGTGCATCTATTTCATCTGCAACTGTTTGGGCATCTTGTGTTTTTATTCCATATAAGATAAAGTTTTGTGTTGGAGTAAGTGCTATACCTTTTACACCATATTTTTTACATATATTACTTATACTTTGGAAATCCTCTCCTGCTATTCTTCCTGAGTTTGTTGCAAATCCTATAAATGATTCACCTTCTTGTTTTGCTTTATAAATACCAAAATGGTTTCTATTTTCATGGGGTGTGATTTGTGGTTCTTCAAAACCATCTTGTAGTTTATATCCAAGTCTAGTCTCTATCTCTTCTACAAACTTTTCTAATCCCCAGTCATTGACTAAGTGTCTCACTCTTGCTTTGTTTCTGTTTTCTCTATTTCCATGGTCTCTGAAAATCTCAGCACATACTGCTGCTACATCTTTTACTTGTTCTTCTTTTACATATTTGTTTGTTCTATATGCTATTTGCTTAGATTTTGATAATCCACCTGCAATCGTAAAATCAAATAATATATCGCCATCTTCTGTTTTAAATGCTGTAAATGCTACATCTTGAACTTCATGATTTGCAGTATGTCTTCCACACCCTGAGATTCCTAATTTATATTTTCTACCAAAGTTAGAAAATCTATCATCATTTTTATCAAAGTATGAGTCAACTTCTTTTACTAAGTGTGATACATCATAAATCTCTTCTGGATCTATTCCTGCTATTGGTGAAGTCATAATTGGTCTTGGTCCATCACCTGATGCCATTCGAGAAGTAAGACCAACTGAATCTAGTAATTTGAATATCTCAGGTAAATCTTTTATCTCAATATAATGAAATTGAACATTTTGTCTAGTGGTAAAATCTACCAATCCTTTTGCATATTTTTGTCCGATTTTTGCTAATACTTCTAGTTGTTCTAAATTTATTTTTGCATCAACTATTTTGATTCTTTTCATAAAGTATTTTTTATCTTCTAAATTCTGTGAATTTATATGAGGATACATTCCATACCATTTTAATAGTCCAATATAATCATCACTTAAAGGAATGCCTTCTTGTGCTTCTTTATATATATCGTCTATAACTCTTAAAGGGTTTCTAGATGCTTTTAATTTTTCTAATGGTGATAACTCTTTTTTTGTCAAAATTTTTCCTTTATATATTAATAGGTACTTAGATTTTATAATATTTGGGTGTCAATTAAGTGGTATAAAAACTTTGAAGGGAGTTTATAATCTTTTCTTTTAGACACAGCTTTTAATAATAATATTTGATAAATAAAGCTATTATTAATCATAAAAAAGTTTTATATAAAAATATTTTATTAGTAGGTTTTATTTGAAAATAATACATTTTAGTGATACGCACTTAGGATACAACGACTTAGAGATTTTAAATGAAGAAAATATCAATCAAAGGGAAGCGGACTTTTATAATGCTTTTTCTCAAATAGTTGATGACATAGAAAAAATCAAACCAGATTTTATAATACACACAGGTGACCTTTTTCATAGAAGTAGCCCAAGCAATCGAGCTATAACCTTTGGACTTAAAGAGTTTAAAAGACTTGATAAACTAAATATCCCTATCATCATGATAGCTGGAAACCATTCTACACCTAGGACAAACCTTAGCAGTCCTATTTTAAAGATATTTGAAGAGTTTGAAAATGTACATGTATCATATGAACAAAACTACAAAAAAATAGAGTTTGATGATATAGTTTTCCATACTTTACCACATATGAATGATGAAACAAAAGCAGAAGATGAAATAAACTTATGTGAAAAAAACATCAATCCTGATAAAAGAAATATCATGATGATGCACTGTTCTGTTGGGGCTTGGTATTTGATGCAAGAGTTTGGAGAATGGGTTTATCCCACAGACAAAGAGTATATCTTTTCTAAGATGGATTATGTGGCACTTGGGCATTGGCATGGTTTTGGCTCTGTTGGCAAACATGAAAATGTATACTATAGTGGAAGTAGTGAGCGCACAAGTTTAAATGACAAACGAAACTCAAAAGGATATGCCCTCGTAAACTTAAGTGATAAACTAAGCGTAGAATACAAAGAGATAAAAATAAGACCAATCATATCTAAAACAATAGATTGTGAAAACTACCAAAATGCACTTGATGATTTAGATAAAAGCGATACAAAAGATGCCATTGTAGAAGTAAAACTTCAAAACCTAACAACCATGCAATCAATAGATATACAAAACCAAGAGATAAAATTACTTTTTCCATTTGCTATGAGTGTGAGTGTAAAAAGAGAGTTCAAAAAAGATGCAAACGAGGGCGCGACTTTAGATGATATTCAAGCTTTATCTTTGGAAGAGTACTTCTTAGACCATATTAAAGAACAAAGCGAAAGCAAAGAGTTTGATAGACTAAAACCAAAAATCCAAGAACTATTTAGCAAGTACGAGGAGGCTTATGATGATACTTTGTAAGCTAAAACTTGAAAACTTCAAACGATACAAAACTTTCGAACTAGATTTTGATGAGGGATTAGTTGGAATCATAGGTAAAAATGGAAGTGGTAAATCCACAATATTTGAAGCCATTCTTTTTGCACTTTATGGGGAGTTTAAAGATAGAGGTTATAAAGACATTGTAAGAAATGCCAATGCCACAGATAAAGATGCTGTAGTAGTAGAACTAAACTTTGAATTTGACTCAATTGAGTATAAAGTAGTACGAGAATTCAGAGGAAAGGCGCTCAGTGCCAATGCCAAACTTTATAAAAATACTGAACTAATAACAAGTGGTGCCAAAGAAGTAACTACAAGTATCATGAAGCTAACCAAGATGAGTAAAGAAGCCTTTTTACATACTCTTTTTGCCAGTCAAAAAGAGCTAACAAGTCTAAGTAATAGCAAACCAGAAGATAGAAAAAGAATGATAAGAAAGCTTTTAGGCTTAGAAAAAATCGACTACATAGAAAAAGAACTCATAGAAAAAAGTAGAGAACTAAAAAGAGAGATTTCAGCCTTTGTAGAAGTGCTTTTAAGCGCAGAAGATATACAAGCCAAAAAAGAGCAAATAAAAGCAAATGAAGCCATCAAAAAAACTCTAAACGAAGAGTTACAAACCCAAAGCAAACAAATAGATAGCCTAAAACTAAAAGAGCTAGATATAAAAAAAGAGCTTGACCTTTTTGCTAAAACAAAAGAGGCAAAACAAAAAGCCCTAAGTGAACTAAATCTTCTAAAAAATAGTATCAACTCAAATATAGAAAACCAAAATAAACTCTCAACTGAACTAAAAGACCTAGAAGAAAAACAACTTCAATACAAAGCTCTAGCGCCTATAAAAAAAGAGTATGAAACCCTTCAATCTAGTCTAAAAGAGCAAATACAACTAAAAGAATACAGCCTAAAAAAAGAGGGCTTATTAAAAGAGCAAGTTCAATTAAGAGAGCAATACAAAAAAGCCAAAAATGACATAGCCCTTTTACAAAAAGAGTGCGAAGGTTTTGACTCACTAAGACAAAAAGAGCAAGAAAGCAAAACCCAACAAGAGCAAATAAAACAAGCCCTCACACAAATACAAACAAAAGAAAAAGAGCTAAACTCAAACATCTTCGCAGAACAAAGAGTGATAAATGACACCACAGCCAAAATACAACAAATCCAAGCCCTAGGCAAAGAATCCAACTGCCCAACTTGTACAAGACCACTTTTAGAAGAGTATGACAATGTAATAGACACTCTAAACTCAACTATACAAGAGATACAAACAAACAAAATCACCAAACTAAATAAAGAGCTACAAGAAGTAGAGACAAACAAAAAAACAATCGAAACTCAAAAAGAGCAAATAGACAAAGATTTAAGTGAACTAAACTCACAACTAGCCCTTATAAACAGTAAACAAAAAGATTTACAAAACCTATCAATCCATTTAAACAATGTAGAACAAAAAGGCAAAGAAAACAACGATGAAATAAGCAAATTAGATAAATACACTTACGATGAAAACAAACACAAAACACTAGAAAATAGTTTTAATGAAATCCAACCAAAATATGAACAAATGAAATCATTAGAAACCATGCTAAAAAGATATGATAGTGTAAAACAAGACCTAGAAACCATCAGCAAAAAAATCACAGAGCAAAATAGCACTTACGATACAAAAGAGCTAGACTACAAACAAATAGCCTACGATGAAACAACTCACACAGCCAAACAAAAAGAGTACGAAGAACACCATCAAACTTATGAGTTAAAAGTGAGCCAAGTAAATGAAATCAAAGTCAAAATAGCCCAATGTGAAGGTGAGATAAAAACCATCCAATCAAATCTAGACAACAACGAAATCCAACTAAAAAAAGTACAAACAAAAAAAGACGACCTAATCGACTACGACAAAATCAAGCTAAGCCTAAGTGAATTTAAAACAAAGCTAAACTCAAAAGTAGCTCCAAGAATATCAGACATAGCCTCAAACATGTACGCCCAAATCACAAAAGGCAAATACCAACACATAGAAGTATCAAACGACTTCGACTTCTACATCTACGATGAAGGAAAAAAATACCCAATAGAGAGATTCTCAGGTGGTGAAATAGACCTAGCAAACCTAGTCCTACGAATCGCCATATCAAAAACCCTAAGCGAACTAAGCGGAAGCTCACAAATAGGCTTCCTAGCCTTCGACGAAGTATTTGGAAGCCAAGATGAAGCAAGAAGAATGGAGATACTAGAAGCCTTTCATATGATAAAAGAGCAGTATAGGCAGATATTTTTAATCTCTCATGAGATGGAGATAAAGGAGATGTTTGAGAAAATCGTGGAGTTGTAGGTGTGATTTCCCATGTGGAAGCATTGAAAGAGAGAATTCCCTTGCAGATAAAGGTTGAGCCTAATGGTGATGGGACTAGTGGTTTGGATTTAAATTAGAAGGAATAAATTTGAAAATAGAAAAAATTAAAATAAAAAATTTTAGATTGTTAAAAGATTCTGTATTAGAAATGAAAGATGAATTATCCTTATTGATAGGTAGAAATAATAGTGGTAAGACATCTTTATTAGTATTGTTTGAAAAGTTCTATAATAATGATTCCTTTCAATATGATGATTTTAGTTTATGTTTAAGAGAACAAATTAATACTATAAATGAAGATACTAATATTTTAGATTTAACTATACAAATGATTTTAGAGGTAAGCTATAATCAAATAGATAATTTAGAACATTTATCAGAGTTTATTTTAGATTTAGATCCAGACAGTAATAGCGTAAAAATACTATTTGAAGTTACAATAAAAAAAGACAAGTTACTCCCTCTTTTAGAACTACTTACTGAATCTAATAAAAAGATTAGATATTTAAAGAAAAATCTACATAACTATTTAAAAACTTCTATTTATTCATTTGAAGATGAAGAGGATTTATTAGAAGAAAATAGATATAAATTAATTAAAAAAGATATAGGTCAAATTAGAAAATTAATTAATTTTCAGATTATACATGCAAAAAGAAATGTTTCAAGTTCTGATGATAATAAAGGTAAAAAAATATTATCAATTATGACTACAAAATATTTTAATCAAAAAAGTATTAGTAATACAAATTTTTCTGATATTAATACAAAAATGATTGAAATGGATGAAACGTTAAATGACGAATATAACACTGAATTTAGAAACTTTCTTACCTCAGGGAAAGATTTCTTAAATTTAGACACTTTAAAAGTCGTATCAGACTTAGAATCAAATGAAGTTATTTCTAATTCATCAAAAGTAGTATATGGTGATACTTCAAATCATTTACCAGAACATTTAAATGGTCTAGGTTATATGAACATATTATATCTCCTTTTAGACATAGAAATGAAAAAAGAAAGTTTTATAGAAGAACAAAAAGATATAAATTTATTATTCATAGAAGAGCCAGAAGCACATACACACCCACAAATGCAATATAAATTTATTGATAAAATAAAAAAAGTTTTTGAAGAAATCGATAATTTACAAACACTAATAACAACACACTCAGCTCAAATAGTTTCTAAGTGTGATTTTAAAGATATAAGATATTTATTAAATGAAGATAATCAAAATATTAAGATTAAAAATTTTCATGCTGAATTAAAAGAATTATATGCAACAGAAGAGGAAGAATTTCAATTCATAGAACAGTATTTAACTTTACAAGCTTCAGAATTGTTTTTTGCAAATAAAATTATATTTATAGAGGGAACAACGGAAAAAATGTTACTTCCCTATTATATTAATAAATTTGACGAAGAGAAAATAATTGACCCAAATTACGTACCAATTTCTTCTCAAAATATTTCAATTTTAGAGGTAGGTGCTAATGCTGAAGCCTTTGATAAGCTAGTAAGGTTCTTTGATATTCAGACTTTAATCATAACAGATATAGATACAACGTTAAAAACAACTAATCCTTCAGGTACTACTTATCCAGCACATAAAGTTGATGGAGCAACTCACACTAGCAATGCAACAATTAAAAAATATTTTAACGCACCAGATATAAACTCTGTTGATTTTCCACAATGGTTTAATGATTTAAAAAATAATACTTTGTCAATTACTGATACAAGTAAAATAAAAGTCTTTTATCAAATAAGTGAAGATAGTTATCATGCAAGAAGTTTCGAAGATGCTTTTATAAAAGTTAATTTGACTGAGTTAATTACTCAAAAAGATAATTTAAGGGGTTTACAAAATAAAATTGAATTGGTTGATACTACAGAAATATATGATTTAACAGAGAGAATATTAAAGAAGAAATCAGATTTTGCATTTTCATTATTGTATTTGGCTTTATCAAAAAATATAGAATGGGGAATGCCTTTATATATAAAAAATGCTTTAGAATGGATTCAAAATGACGCCTCTTGATAAGATAAAGCAATCTATTGAAGAAAATAAATCTTTTGTTCTTCAAGGTGGTGCAGGTAGTGGTAAAACTGAAACATTGAAAGAGGTTTTAGAATATATTACTGAAAATTATCCAGATAAAAAAGTTGCTTGTATTACACATACAAACTTAGCAGTTGATGAGATAAAATCAAGAGTTGGGGAACAATACACAATCAGTACGATTCATTCTTTCTTAAATTCGATTATCAAAGATTATAAAAAGAATATATCTCAATGTATTTTTGAACTTTTTAAAGTTGAAAAAATAGAACGAAAAGAAATTGAGTTTTATGATGGTGATGAAAAATTACAGAAAAAGAAAGAACATGAAAAGTATAAGAAAATATATGAAAAATATGCAAAAAAACTATTTACTATTCAATCTGAAAGTATAGGAAAAGCAATTGGAAAAAGAGAATATGACAAAAGTCCAAATACTTATAACGAAGAATTAAATAACTTAATTGATAGTTTAAATGAAATAATAAAAAGTCAAATTGAAGAAAAAGAGTACAATAAAATTAAGTATAATGAAACACGCTTTGATAGTTATAGTGATTTAACTTTTGGACATGATGGATTATTAGAAATATCATATCAACTGTTTAGTACATTTCCTAAAATTGGTAAAATTCTTCAAGATAGATTTGATTATATTTTTATAGATGAATACCAAGATACTAATGAAAAAATTATAAAAGTCTTTTTAGAATGTCTACCTGAAAATGAAAGAACTCTTATTGGTTTATTTGGTGATTCAATGCAGTCAATTTATAGTGATGGGATAGGAGATGTTCAAAAGTACATCTCAAATAGTTTATTAAATGAGATACCTAAAGAAGACAATTATAGATGTTCTGTTCAAGTTAAAGATTTTATTAATAAAATTAGAAATGATGGTTTAAGGCAAGAGGTTGCCTTAAAACATAGTGAAAATAGTTTAGATGAAAGGCAAGGTACTGCAAATTTTTATTATTCAATAGTTGAAAGTAAACCAAATGTATTTTCAAGTCAAGAAGATAAGAATGAATATATAGAAAAAATAAATAAGTTAATAGATTTAGCAAATTTTAATCAACCAAATTCTAAATTATTAATGTTAACAAATAAATCCATTTCTACAGAAGCAGATTTCTTAAATCTTTATAATACTTTTGCACAAAGGTATCAAGAACCTAAAGAGTATATTGAAGTGGTGCTAATAAAACTGCAGTTCATGGATTTAGTTGAACTTTGTCAATCTTATGCAAATGGTAAGTATAACTATATTTTAAGTGAGTTAAAAAAAGTTGGTTATCCAATGAAAACTATAGAAGATAAGCAGAGACTTAAAGATAGTATTGAATATTTATTAGAGTTCGAAGGAAGTGCAATTGAAGCAATAAGTTATGCTTTTGAAAATAATTTATTAAAAAAGTCTGAGTCTTTTGAATCATATATTGCAAGGAAAAATGCTTTTTTATCAGGTTTAACGAATGATGAATATCAAACTTTTAAAACAAACTATTTCAATGATATGAATACATTAACAAAAATGAATAAAGCTGGTATTGAGATTGAAGAAGAACAATTTAAAGATTTAGAGAGAGAAGTTAAAAAAGAGAAGTTCTTTATAGGTTTATTTTCTCCTGATGTAACTTTTCAAGAAATTACAAACTACTACAATTATATAAATGAAAAAATGAATTATATTACAATGCATAAAACAAAAGGTACTGGAATAGATAATGTTATAGTAGTATTAGATGAGTATTTTTGGAATGAATATGATTTTACAAATCTATTTGACTCTAGTAATAATGAGGCTAAAAAAATTGACAGTCAAAAACTTTTTTATGTTGCATGCTCAAGAACAAAAACAAATTTAACTTGTGTAAAACTAATTAAAGAAGAGGAAGAAAGTAATTTGTTAACATTTTTTTCAGATGCAATTAAAATAGATTTATAGGAAGGAGTATTTCTTATGTATGATATAATTGAATTAGAACCTAAAATAGTATTAATGTTTAAAGCTTATCATGGTGAAGAATCTTTTACATTTACTAAAAGTGATGTTTTAAAAATTGCTACTATGCCTGGAAAAAAATGGAATACTGAAAATAAAATATCTTTACAAAATAATCATTTTTTTGCAATTAGAGATATGAATGAATTTCAATACTATTATATTTCTGGAAGTGGAACAAGGGGTTCTTCAGCAATATATTATTTTCCAAATATAGCAAAAAAAATATTTGAAGCTATTAATGAACTTGGTTTTGGAGATGAAGATTATCCCATTATTAAGATAACTGAACAAGATTATTTTCTTAATGAACCTATCTAAATCCCTCTACACAAAAGGTATCTAATGCTCCAAAGCACTTTGTTAAAAGTATAAGTCAAGTGTTTTAACACCAATAGATGAAGAAGCACAGGCTATATTTGAAACGGGAAACTTGACTACATTATTGATTAAAAAAGAGTATATATGAATAATTATTATAAAAATAAATATGAAACATTATTGAAAAAAGAGTTTAACGAAGAAGAATCAATAAAAGAAATATTTAATGTATATCTAGATGATAAACCAAAAAGTTTAAAAAAGATGAAAAGAAGAGATTTGTTTTGGTCTTTTATTGAGGGGTTAAATCTTAACAACTATTTCAGTTCATTAGAATTTAGATTGTGTATTAAAAAAGCTTTTAATGAAAATTATATCTTTAAAAATGAATTTATTAAGGATGTAGTCAAATTAGAGAAGAAAGTTTTTCTTGATGCAATTAAGTATTCAAAAATATTTTTAAAGAAATCAGACCCAAATTTTATCAATATAAAAAATTATTATAATGAAAAAAATATTGAACAAGAGTTTTTTTTAACTTGCGATATTATCTCTAACAAATATGATTATTTACTACAAAAAAAAGAAAAAGCAGGAGTTCGATTAAATAGTTACGCATATTTAAATCTATTATGTTCAATAGGTCTATATCTTATGAAACATGTTTCAGATAATACTATATTACAAAACTATGAACTAAACGGTAAGATTTTAAGTGAAATTTTAAAAGATAGATTAAAGACAAAAGATAAGAAAAAAGGTGAATATGAATATGAAAAAAGTGCGAAAAAAGTAATTGATTTAATTTCACCTAAAAATAATTTCGACGATTTAAATAGATTAGCAGATATAGTAAAAGTTTATAAAGAATACTATCTTTTTAACGAAAATGAAATTTCAACTTTTTGCTTTGATAATAATTTTTCATTTGAATTGAAAGATAAAACATTAAGCTTAAATGTAATTGATATCTCAAAATATAATAAATGGTTAAATGATAACAATAAGATAGATAGTTTTTTTCTATATTATTTAGAATATGCAATATCTTTATTTGAATCATTATTAAAAGAAGAAACTTTTGGTACAAAAGAAAATGATATTATTAATAAAGAAGCTTTTATTCAAGCAAGAGGCTTAGATTTAATTTTAAAAAAAATCTATGGAATCGAAGATGATTTGTATATTTCAAATAATATAACAATACCTATATCTGATACTTTACATAGTTTTAGTAGATTAAATATATTTCACAAGTATTATTTCGTTGATAATTATTTAAAAAAATTAGAAAGTTATAGTTGGACAGAAGCATATGAAAAATTCTTGTTTGAAGGTTTAATGCAAGGTAAACAAAGACTTCCTATTATTATTGCAAATCAATATGATTTTTCAAATAATAGTAATAATAGTAATAATAGTAATCCTTCCTTTCCTGAGCCAGTTAGAAATAATGTTGAAGATTTTTATACTTATGATTTAAAAAACATTGTTTCTAATAAGGAATTAAAAGTTCCATCAATATTTGAAAAACCTTTATTAAAATTAGACAACATGGTTTTTACTTTTCCTTTTTTAATAGGATTACAAAATATAAATACATCAGTGATTAACAATATATTGAATATTCATTATAAAAGAACAAAATTTAGAAAAGATGAAGTACAAAATAGTGAAAAAAAACTAGCTACATTATTTGAAAAATTAGGGTTTAATGTAAAAGCAAATTATATGATTCAATGTAGTGAAGAATATGAAGTAGGAGATATAGACTTAATATGTGAAAAAGATGGTTATTTGTTTGTTTTAGAATTAAAATCTACATATATTAGAACATCATTTGAAAATATATGGAATTATAAAACCTCAGTTTTAAGAAAAGCTTCAAATCAATTAAGAAAAAGAGAAAAGTTAATTAATAGATTAATAGAAGAAGAGAATAAACTTTTTTTAAAATCATTCAATAAACCTAATCAAATATTTTCTTTGATTATTGATACAAGTTTTGAATTTGACCATGAGATTATTAATGGCTATTTAAAAGTTTCTATGTTTGAAATGATAAATTTACTTATAGCAGAAGATGAAATTTTATATCCTGATGGTTTTAGAGTTGATAGGTTTATTAAAAATATAAATGAAAATATTTTTTGGAAAGAAGTAATTAAAATAGAAAATGTTTTGGTAAATGAGGAGAATATTAATTATATTATTCCAAGAGAATATTAAATAAAGGTAAACTACAATGAACCTATCTAAATCCCTCTACACAAAAGGCATATACCTAAATTTTACTTTTACTTTTAAGTACAAAGTTTGCGACTAGGGTATTTTAGTCCAGACTTTGTTGAAGCCGAGCACTTTACCTTTTAAAGCGGAAAAAGCCGAAACTTGTTTGACGAAAAAAAAGTGATAAACTCACTTTTTCGAGGAGTTTTGCAGGCTAGCTTTAAAAAGTGAAGTGTGAGGGAACTTTAGCTTCAACAACTCGTCTGGTTGCTTTTTGTCTTACTTTTTACAACTATGCTGGAGTGAAACGACTAAATTCCGAAGGACAAAAAGTGAGAAAGCGGAGAACTATGTTCTTCAAGAGGTTTACATACAGTTAGAACTATTCAAATAAGTTTTTACTGTACATCTTTACTTATTTCGACTTTCTTTTGTGATGTTAATCCTGCTTGCAGGCAAAAAGAAAGTAACAAAGAAATCACCCACAATATTTCGAAGGGAAACTATATTAATGCAAAAATATTTTCACATCTTTTTCTATTAGACTTTTAATATAAGAGTTTAAAGAAATGCCCATTTTTAAAGCATTTCTAACAGCAGCCATATGTAACTCACTTCCTGTTCGTACGTTGAAAACACCCTTAAAAGCTTTTTGAGGTTCACGCCCTAGTTGTTTGCAAGTTTCTATATACTCATCAACTGCATTTTTAAAGTTTTTTTCTAAATCATTCGCATTATTGGCTTCAAAAGTTACTAAATCATTTATCATATCTAACTTACCAAAGAAGCATTTGTCTTCTTGAGAGTATTCAATAGTGCCAATATATCCGTTGTATTCAATAGTATTAGACATTTAGATAATCTCCTTTAATTTATTCTGTATTTGTTTTATAATATAAACTTTTAAAATATCACTTGGATGTGGTTTATGAAGATTTAAAAGTAAATCTTTTTCTTTACTGTAAAATTTTATTGCAGAACCAGCACCTTCAATCTTTTCAAAACCTAAAGAATTAAGTAATGAATTTAATTCTTTAAATGTTAAATCTTTTCTTGGAGGAATCTCCAGAAATTTTAATAAAAGTTTATCTTTTTTACTCATAATTATAGTACCATATTTTAGTTACAAATGCAAATAATATTTTGATATAATAAGAATTTTTAATTAAGACCATTATTCTCTCCTTTTATATTAGAAATATTAACTAGTTTTAGAAAAGATAATCAAAAAAATTACAATATGTAATAAATATAAGTAAAAAATGAGTTAGGTGATAATAATCCTTGTAAGAAATTGAATCTCTACCTTTAAATATATTAATAGGGTATTTTAGTCTAGCCTTTAATCAAAAATCTGGATAGCAAACTCCAACTTCTAATCTAAATAAATCACATCCAAATCTTCTTCTTGAGTATTATTTTTAATATATTCTAAAGCTCTAAGTGCAAGGGTACATTTTATATTATTTACATCCACATTTTCAATAATCCAAAGTAAATAATCACTATTTACATCAACCCATTTATAATTAGAATATTTTCCAAAACCTATTTTTTGGGTTTCTATTGGGGAGTTATATATTTCTTCTAATTGTTCTTTGGCTTGTATATTTCCCATATCTGCAAGGCCATTTAGATATTCAGTTGATAGTTTATTCCACTCTAAACCGTTATATATACCAAAATCAATTGTGTCTGACATTTATCTGATTCCTTAGTTTATTTTATGATACTATTTTCTAGTTGGGGATATATTTAAAGCAAAAGTTGATTTGTGAATTACTAAAGAAACAAGAAAAAGGTTTTTTTGGAAAAAAATTATAAAAATTATACTCTTGAGTTTAAACATCATAGGAGATATTAAGAATAGCTTTAGAAGAAGCTAGGCTAAATAGCCTAACTTACTTTTTAAATCACTCCAAGTTTATTTAAAAACAATAAAACAATTGCAATAGGTACAATAAATCTTACTAAAACCAACCAGATTTTAAATACTGTTTGAGGAACATATTTAGTAAAGATTTGTTTCAATTTGTTTGTATCTGTAAAGAAACCTAAGAAGATACAAGTTACAAATCCTGATATTGGCATAGCTATAGAAGATGTCAAATAATCCAACCAATCAAATAAATTTTTATTAAAGAATGTTAATAAAGAACCATAATCTTTACTCATAGATAATAAAGCAAAAATACCTAAAATATAAAAAAATGAACCAGCAATTACCGTTGCTTTTTTTCTTGTTATTTTATATGTTTCCATTAAATACATTAATGGTGGCTCTAGTAGTGAAACTGCTGATGTAATACCTGCAAATAATAAGGCTACAAAAAAAGCTAAAGCAATTATTTGTCCAAATATTCCCCATCCTCCAAATATTAGTGGCAATGATATAAATACAAGACCAGGACCAGCTGTACTTTTTGCACCTGCTGCAAAAAGGAAAGAAAAGATGATAACTCCTGCAATTAATGCAACAGCTGTATCAACCATTGCAACCATTATAGAAGACTTTATAAAGTTTCCATCTTTTGGCATAGAAGCAGAGTAAGTAATAATAATAGCCATACCAAGAGACAATGTGAAAAATGCTTGTCCTACAGCTGCTAAAATCGCGTTTTCGTCTATTTTTGACCAGTCAGGCATAAACATAAACTCTAAAGCTTTTGAAAAAGAATCAAGGGTAAAAGAGTATGCTAATAGACCCAAAAGAATAATTGCAAGTAGAGGCATTAAGATTAGGTTTAACTTTTCAATACCATTTTTTACACCCTTTAAAATAATATAAATTACTGTTGACGTAACAATAGTATGAAATAAGATTTGTAATCCTATTTTTTCAGTAATTAAGGTTGTAAATACTGTTTTGGATTCTTCTAAAGTAGTTGGAAGTCCTGTAAAAGATATAATGATATAATTTAAAATCCAACCAATAATAAAAGCATAAAAAGATAAAATTACAATTCCAGAAAATATTTGAAATCCTGCCCATCTCCAGTTTTTGTTTTTTGATTTTGAAACAATCTGATATGCAGCAGCTGCATTTGCTCTTGATTCTCTACCTATATACGATTCTGCAATAAAAATTGTTAGACCAATAAAAGCAATAGCTAACAAATAAATAAGTACAAAAGCTCCTCCTCCATTTTCACCTGTTACATAGGGAAATTTCCAAATATTACCAAGACCAACAGCAGATCCTGCTGCTGCTAAAATAAATCCAACTCTTGAAAATCCTGTTTTCATCTATATAGCTCCTAATTTATTTAATAATAAAATTACAATAGCAATAGGAACAACAAATCTAATTAAGAAATACCAAGTATTAAAAACACTTGATGAACAGTGTGCTAAGAATTTTTCTTCTAAAAGTTTTTTATCAACAAAATACCCTAAAAATACGCAAGTTAAAATTGCTGCAAGGGGCATCATAACTGATGAAGTCATAAAATCCATAATATCAAAGGCGTTTTTCCCAAAAAAAGTTAACTCATCTGCATAGGTTTTTGACATAGAAAGTAGGGCAACTATACCTAAAATATAAAAAGTTGAACCACATATAATTGTAGCTTTTGCCCTTGTGATTTTAAATCTTTCAATAAAAAACCTAAGTGCTGGTTCGATCATTGAAACAGCTGATGTAATTCCTGCAAAAACTAAAGCAACAAAAAACGACACAGCAATTATATGACCTAATAATCCCCATCCTGAAAAAATAACTGGAAGAGAAATAAACACTAGTCCAGGTCCAGCAGCACTTGGTGCTCCTGCTTCAAAAAGAAAAGAAAAGATAATCAATCCTGCTACAATTGCAATTGTAGTATCAACTGCTGCTACATAAAAAGATGATTTAACAAAATTAGTCTTTTTAGATAATGATGCAGAATATGTTAAAATAGTACCCACTCCAAGAGACAATGTAAAAAAAGCTTGTCCTAATGCAGCTAATAAAGCATTTCCATCAATTTTACTAAAATCAGGAATAAACATAAAAGATACTGCTTGAGAAAAAGAATCAAGTGTAAAGGCATAAATTAAAAGACCTATTAATATTAATCCTAGTAAGGGCATCAATATCAAATTGATTTTTTCAATTCCTTCCTTAATCCCTTTTAATACAATAAAAACAACAGACCCCGCAATTAAAGTATGATAAATAAGAAGAGAGCCAATATCATTTGAAATTAAGTTTTCAAATTTTGCACCAGCAATTTCTGTTTTTGTAGGTAAGGTATCAAATGAACTTACAACATAATTTAAAATCCAACCTAAAACAACAGAATAAAAAGATAGAACAATTAAGCCTGTTGCAACCATAAAACCAGCTAGTTTCCAATTTGGATTTTTAGATTTTGACATAATTACAAATGAAGTTGATACATTTGCTTGACCATTTTGACCAATTACAGCTTCTGCAAGAAATACAGTAAGTCCAATAAACAAAATAGCAACAAGGTAAATTAGTACAAAAGCACCTCCACCATATTCTCCTGTAATATAAGGAAACTTCCAAATATTACCAAGTCCAACAGCAGAACCAGCTGCTGCTAAAATAAATCCGATTCGTGAGAATTTATTAACCATACAAACCTTTTTTTTAATTTTTGTAATTATAGTGAAATGTAAATGAGATTTTTATGTAATGAGTAAAATTATCCTAAAATCTTGTCAAGTATATATTTAAAATATATTTATTAATGTTATCATATAAAAAAATAAAACTTTAAATTTGAATGATGAAAGTAAGTAAATGAATCTCTCTAAATCCCTCTACACAAAAGGTATTCAATGCCCCAAAGCCCTTTGGCTTAAAAAATATAAACCAAGTGTCCTAACACCACCAGATGAGCAAGCACAGGCTATATTTGAAACAGGAAATATAGTTGGGAACTTTGCTTGTCAACTTTTCTCTGAGGGTAAAGAAGTACCTTTTACAAGGGAATATGATGAGATGATAGCTACAACTAAAAAGTGGCTTGATGGAGGTGTGCCTAGTATTTATGAAGCTACTTTTAACTACGAGGGTATTTTAGTCATGGTGGATATTTTGACTATTTCTAATGGTGAAGTATCTATTTATGAAGTTAAAAGCTCTACAGAGGTAAAAGATATATATCTTCATGATGTATCTATTCAGTATTATGTTTTACAAAACTTAGGCTTTAGTATAAAAAGTGCAAGTGTAGTACATATAAATAGTGAGTATGTAAGAGGTGAGTCTTTAGAGTTAAATAAGCTTTTTAAGATAGTTGATGTTACAAGTGCGGTGCAAAACTTACAGACAAATATCCCAAGCATATTAAAAGAGTTTGAAATATATTTGAATGATAAAGAAAATGAGCCAAATATTGATATAGGAAAACATTGTAACAAACCCTATGAATGTGATGCAAAAAATTATTGTTGGAAAGTGCAAAGGGATATACCTGATTATTCTATATTTAATATCTTCAATCTTGGAAGTAAAAAGCAAGTTGAACTATACAATAATGGTATCATAGATATTGCAGATATCCCAGAAGATTTTGATATGACTACTATTCAAAAACAAGCAATAGAAAACTATAAATCAAAAGCAAGCTACATAGACAAAGAAAATATCAAAGCCTTTTTAGAAAACCTAACCTACCCAATCTATCACTTAGACTTTGAAACCTATCAACAAGCCATACCAGAGTATAAAGGACTAAAACCCTTTGAACAAATCCCTTTTCAATATTCACTTCATATTGAATATGAAGATGGAAAATTAGAACATAAAGAGTATTTGGCACAAGATAGTGTTGATAGTAGATTCGAACTAGCCCAAAAGTTATGTGATGATATACCAAATAATGTAACAGTATTAGCTTATAACATGAGTTTTGAAAAAGGTGTGATAAAAAGACTAGCAAACACATTTACAGACCTTGAACAGCACTTATTGGCTATAAATGAAAACATACAAGACTTAATGACACCTTTTAAAAAGAAGTGGTATGTAACTGCTAGTATGAATGGAAGCTACTCTATAAAGTATGTCTTACCAGCGCTTGTACCTGAGTTTGAAAAAGCTTACAAAGAGTTAGATGGAGTTCAAAATGGAAGCCAAGCCATGAATGCCTTTGCAAATATGAGCAAGCTAGAAGAACAGCAGAAGTTGAAACTTAGAAGTGCACTTCTAGAGTACTGTAAACTTGACACTTTGGCTATGGTGAAGGTGTTGGCAAGATTAAGAAAGCAAGTCTAATTTAATTTTCATCTAAAATTCTATCTTCCATCTTTGAAATAGCAGATCTTAGTATTTTACTATCAAAACCAAATTCTTCTGCTTTTGCAACTGCTTCTTCAATAATTTTAGAATCAAACGGTTTTACTATATTACATAGTTTTTTTACAACATGTAAAATTTGAGCATGCTTTTTATGCTCTGGTAAAGCTTTTTCTGGGTTGTCACTGAATTTTATATAATTTATGATATTTTTAGTCAAATTCCAGTGTTTAAATATAGCAGAAGTAACTTCTGCTGTTGTCATACCAACATATTCTTTTTCAATGATTTCTAATTTGTCAAAATTACTTAAAATCTTTTGTGAGAACTCTTGGGTTTTATTTTCTTCTACAATGGCATTATTTATAATAAATTTTCCACTTTCTTGTAAAAAAGCAGACAAAAGTAATTCATTTCTTAGTTCATTATCAAGTTTTCCAATCCAAAGGTTCACAAGATTTGATTGCATATTTGCTATTCTCAAGAAATCATCACTTGAAGCATTGTATGCATTTAAATCACTATCTAAAGCTCTTTTTATACCACTTCCTAAAGCAATAGAAATTGTAAAATTAACACCCAATAAATTAACTGCTCTATTTAAAGTATCAACTTTGCTCACAAATCCAAACATTGCAGAATTTGCTGTTTTTAATATACTTGAAACCATAAGAGGATCTTGTTCTATAATTTTACTTAGTGCTTCAATATCATAATTACTAGTACTTTTAAAATCTTCAATATCAAGTAAAGTTTTAGGTAAAGGAGCCAAGGTATCAATCTTTTTTAGAAGTTCAATGTATGTCATATAAATCCTTAAATATAATAGTTATTTATCAATGTTCTGTTAAAGAGTTTTTAGCTATATCTTTTAATGGTTTTATTAAGTATCTTAAAATACTTTTTTTACCTGTTAAAATATTAATATTAGCAGCCATACCAGGTAGAATTGGTGTTTTATTGTCAAATCCAAGTTTATTTGCTTTTACTTTTATAAAGTAGTTCAGATTACCAAGTTTATCTTCTGTGCTATCCGGAGATATAGATATAATTTTACCTTCTAATAAACCATATCTTGAAAAATCATAAGCAGTTATTTCTATAGAAACTTTTTGATTAGGCCATATTTGTGCTCTATCTGATGCTCTTATTTTTGCTTCAATAATCAAAGAGTCTTCTATAGGTGTTATTTCTGCTATATTGTCTCCTGGTTTAATTATTCCACCTACTGTATTAAAATAAAGTTTATTAACTATTCCATTTACTGGGCTTATAACAAATTTTCTTAATTCTCTATCTTCACTTGCTTTGTATTTTTCTTCTATTTGTTTGATCTGAAGATTTACTTCTGACAATTGTTTTAAGTTTTTTGATAATATTTCAGAATTTACATTTTTATATTTTTTTTCAGATTCATTTATCTCTTCTTGGGCAATTGGAATTTTACTTTTTAATTCTTGTATTTCTGTTACAAGCGTTTGTTTTTTAGCTAATTCTACTAAATAATTCTTTCTTGAAATAATATTTTTTTTAAGTAAAGCATCTTGAATCTCCATATTTTCTTTTGCAAGTTCTAATTCAACTTGAATATTAAAAAATTTGGTTTTTAATTCTTCTAGTTTTAATTTCTTTTGTTTTAATTGATTTTGGGCAATGCCAATTAATCTTTTTTTATTTGCCATCTCTTCATTATAAATATCAACTTCATTTTTTATTATGTTATCCATATCAAAAGTTAATTCAGAAGGAAAAGATAACTCTTTATCTTCAATTAGTGATTCTAGTCTTTTAGCTTTTATTTTAAGTGCCATAATTTCTAAATTTTGTGATTTTTTATCTGCCATAAAATATTTATTTTTGATTCTATATAAGATATCACCTTTTTTTACTCTATCTCCCTCTTGAACCAAAATTTTTGATATGATACCACCTTCAAAGTGTTGTAGTATTTTTGTTTGCCCTGATGGGATTACTTTCCCTTCTCCTTTTACTACTTCATCAATATCTGTAAATGTAGCCCAAATAAAAAAAATCACTACAAATAAAATCATAGGATAAACAACTATTTGGTAGTTCCAATCTTCATCTTGGTAATATAGCTTCATCTTTTTACCTCTGGATTTCTTAGGGCTTGTAGAACAGCATCTCTTGGTCCATTAGCTACAATTTTACCCTCATTGATAACGATAAGTCTATCAACTAATTCTAAAGCTGCAAATCTATGTGTAATCAGAATCAAAGTTTTTTCTTCTACAATATTCTTCAAATTAAGCATTAATTTTTTTTCTAATCCAACATCTAATCCTGTTGTTGGTTCATCCAAAATCAAAATTGATGGGTCATTTGCTATTGCCCTTGCAAGACCTACTAAATGTCTTTGTCCTGTACTTAAATTAGAACCTCTTTCACCTACAGGTATACCATCACCTTGACCACTTTTTTTAACTAAATCTTCTAATCCTGTCAATTTAATTAATTCCATCATCTTTTCTTTACTGATAGGTTTTGATAGCTCAATATTTTCTTTTAGAGTTCCATTGAATAAAAATGGTTCTTGTGCCATTACCCCTATATTATCCCTTATTTCAACAGGATGTATTGTTGAAATATTATGATTATCTATAAAAATACTACCTTGTGTTGGATGAAGTAAACCTGTAAGTAATTTTAATAAAGTAGATTTGCCAGCACCTGTTTGCCCAATAATACCTATTTTTTCACCTCTATTAATTTTTATATTAATATTATCCAATGATGGATACTTTGCATTTTTAAAGTAAAAAGAGACATTTTTTAGTTCGATATCTCCATGTAGTTTCCCAAGTCCTATCTCAATATTCTTTTCATTTTCTAATGGCAAACTCCAAAAATCTCTAAGATTTGTAAGTGAGTCTTTTATCTCTTTAAACTTTATGACCATAGATGAGATATTTATAACTGGTACCATTGCTCTACTTGCCAATATTGTTACAGCAATTAATCCACCCACACTTAAATTTTTGTTTGATATTTCAAATACTCCTACAGCTATTACAAGAATTGTTGTTAGTTGAATAAGTGATTGTGAAATATTAATAGCAAAAGTATTTACTTTTTGTATTTTCACTTGAACATCTTCCGTATGTGAGATGATACTTCTCCATTTGAAAATTTTAGATGATAGTGCATTTGATAGTTTAACCGTATCAGTTGCTTGAATAGATTCAATTAAAAAGTTATGTTTAGATTGCACATTATCCAGATGTTTTTTGCTCAAATTAGAAATAGGTATTTGTAAAGATAAATTTATAACTATTATAGTTATTGAAATAAAAAGTGGAACCATAGCAACAGTTGATGAAATCAAGAATATAGTAATCAAAGCAAAAAAGAAAAATGGGAAATCAATCAATTGCATAATCGTTCTAGTTGCAAAAAAATCTCGAACAGTTGAAAGTTCTTTAAACAAATTAACTTTAGCTCCTGTCATCATCACATCATATTGTGCTTGCAAAGCTAAAACTCTTTTCATAAGTGCTTCTTCAAAATAAATAGAGAGTTTTTTACCAGTTTTATCAACAATATGACTTCTTGCACTTTTAAATACAAGGTCAAAAATCAATACAATTATTAGACCAAGACTTAATACAAAAAGTGTATCATAAGCAGCATTTGGAACAACTCTATCATATACAATCATTGTAAATAATGGTGTAAATAAAGCAAAGATATTAATAAAAAAAGTTAAAATACCAACTTCAACATAAGACTTCCAAAAAGATTTAATGGGGTTCCAAAACCAATTATTATCGATGGTTTTATCTAATAACTCTTTTTTTGTATCTTCCCTAAAAATTAAAATTGCTGTATTATATTTTTTTAACTCTTTATAGCTGATTTCAGTTACTTGTTCTCTCAAAGAATCATAAATTTCTATTTTTTTATTTGCTATGTTTTTTCTATAAATTACAGAGTTGTTATTTTCATCTATTATTATGCATGGTAGGAAATGTGAGGGAATATCTTGTGCATTTAAATCTTTTTTGATACATATTAATCCAATTTGTTCACAAACTGTAAAAATTGAGTCAATATCAAAATCATCATCTTTTATGGCATCTAAACTTAATATGGTATTTACACTAACTTCACCATAGTAAAAATCTAGCATATATTTAAAAGTAGGTAGAAGATTTTTTATAGCATTCAAAATAAACCTTAGTATTGTAAAATGGGGAAGATTTTAACTAAAATATCCTTATAGAAAAGTAATAATTTAAGTTATACTTATGTTTCTATAATGTATCATTGCCACTTATTAAAATTTAGGAATAATTAAGAATGTTTACATTTATCAAGCGACTTCAAGAATTAATTGCAAAGCTTAAAAAGAATAAAGGTATGTGGTTTACTACCTTAACTGTGTTATCTGTTATGGGAATCTTTTTTTGTATGTATGTTATAACTACAATGACAGACAGAGTTTCAAAAGAAGTATATGCAAGTATGACTAAAAATTATGAAAACATTCTAAAAATAAGAATAGAAAATAAAAAGAAAGAGTTTGAAAAATTATTTGTTTCTATAGAACAAAATGGAACTCTATTAGGTGGAATTGAGAACAATAATAAAATAATGTTTGAAGCTATTTCAAATTATTTAAATGAAGAATTTTTAAAAATGGGGTATCCAGATTTAAAAATAAAAATTTATAATGTTGAAAATAAAGATAAAGTATTAAGAAATACAATCAATACTGTAATAAACACAAGAAAACCTCTTTTTGGGTCAGAAGTTCTACCCGAAGGTGTATTTTATTCATATCTTTCTCCATTGATAAGAGATGGAGAAGTTTTTGGTGTTGTTGAATTTAGAGATTCAATACACTCTTTTCAAAGTGATTTTTTAAGACAAGGTAGTGACTATGTTTTTATTTTAGACAAAAAGATGTTGCCTTTTATCTCTTTAGAATACAAAAATAATAGATATGAAGAGATAAATGAACAATTTATTTTTGAAAAAGCAAGATATGATACTCTTTTTTCAACAACAATTAAAAATATTGAAGAAGAAAAATTTCATAAATTTTTACAGTCAAAATATATTGTTGATGATGGTTATTTTAGATCAATAAAGAAAATTACAGATATAAATGGTGCAGAAATTGGTTATATGATAGTAGGAGAAACTACAGAAAGTAGTGGTGGATTTGTTCATATTGCTGAAAATATGACAAATACTGTAACTACAGTTGCTTTAGGGCTTATAATATCTATCATTTTATTTTTATTTTAAGGTAAGTAATGAGAAGACTTAAAATATTAAAAATATATTTTATATTTTGGCTTTTTATATTTTTCTTAGTTTTTTCAAACTTTGATAGTTTCATAAACTTTTTTATGGCCACTCTTACTTTTAATATTGCTGTACTTACAATTTTGGGAATTGGTATGGTTATTGTTTATCATGCGGCATTTAGATTAACAATGCTTGCTGGTACATTTGGGATATTGGCATATAAAAAGGGCGATGAATTAATTTATTATCTAAATGGTATTGATAAAATTATGCCAGCAAATATTGCTCATATGTTTTATAAAAGAGCAAAATCTGGTACTTTATATTTTACTCAAAGCGAAGCAAAAGATGTTACAACTTGGTTGGAAGAGAAGTTTGAAAATCAAAAGATATATATAAACTTCTTTACAGCAACTGCCTTAATGATAGGTCTTTTTGGAACATTTACAGGACTTTTAAAATCAATTGATGAAATGGGTGCTATTGTATTATCTCTAGGTGGAGATATTAATTTAACTGAAGTTATTGGTAGCTTTTCAGGACCTTTAAGTGGTATGGCAATTGGATTTGGTTCATCATTATTTGGTGTTGCTACTGCTATTATTTTAAGTTTAAAGACATATATCCTAAGTAGAAATCAAGAAACCTTTATAGAGGGTATAGAAGATTGGATGAAGGGTAAAATCATTGATACCCAATCTGATGAAGTAATTCAACAGTTCAATGAGGCCTCAGGAATTCGTACAACTGTTACTAATGCTGTAAGTTCTTCTAATCAAAATAGTGGTATTTCTGGGGAACTTGTTATTCGTAAGTTTTTAGATATCTTCTCTGAGTCCATGAGTGAATTAAAAGATGATCTTAAAAAAAGTAGTGAAGCAAATGAAGTTTTATTTAAAATTTTATCTGATAACTTGGAATCAAGTTCAAAAATAACTGGAAATCAACTTACTTTATTGGAAGGCATTAATAATTCAATCAAAGAATTAAATATAAATCAATATAGTAACTCTAATACTTTAGATGAATCGATACAAAGCTTAGCAAATATTGCAACAAGTCAAAATAAAAATATAAGACAATTATTGGAAGTGCAAAATCAGAACAATGAAATGATGATGGATTTTATGAATAAATTTGATGCAAGACTATCTAAAATTGAAAACAAGTAATTGGATAAATAATGGGTAAAAAACGCGTTGAAGAATTTAATCCTTGGCCACCATTTGTTGATATTTTTTCTTCTGTAATATTGGTTTTGCTACTTTTTTTATTAATTACTATTGTTAATATCGCTTATTATGCACAGTTTAAATTCAAAGTTTCTTATACTGGAACAATTGCTACAAATGAATTAATTCTTCAAAATAGTACCTCTCAAGTTTCTAAAAAAGAAAAAATTGATGTAAAGATAGATGATCCTATAGAAAAAACAGAAGATATTGGTGATATACAAAGTGCTGGTAAAGATTTAAGTAGAATTTATGAAGATGATAATACAAAACAAAAAATAATATCATCTGATGATTATCTTGTGATTAATTTTGGAAGCAATACTATAAAACTAGATGATCCAATTATTGTCCAAATTAAAGATTTTATTGCAAAAGTAAAAAAGAAATATCCTAATCATATTGTTCAAGTAAGTGCTGTTGATCCTACAAATCAAATTAGTGCTACGGTGATGAAACAAATATCATTAGCTCGTACTTTAAATGCAAGGAATCTTGTTAGAAAGCTTAATTATAAAAGAAAAGATGTTCAAGTTGATTTACTAAATCCAAAGAGTTTAAATATTAATAATAAGAATGAATTTGGTTATCTTATTCTTAAAGTAGAGAAGAAGTAGTGTTGAAAATAATTAAATTATCTATTTTATTTATATTTATTTCGTTTAATTTATTATTTGCCAATAGTCCAGATAATAAAGAAAAAAGTCTTCCTTCGGAGGAGTCTGTTAAAATAGAAGTAACTCCAAAAAAACTTCTTGAAAAGACTAAAGGAATGGAGAGAATTTCAGGAAAAGATACGGGAAAGACTGCAATTTTTTCTAAACCTATTGAAAAAAGTTTGAAAAAAATTTTTGGCGAAGAAAGTACATCTGATGCAAAAAAATACGAAAAGGTAACATTGATAGATGTAGTATTGGAGACTATTTCAAATAACTATAAAGTAAAAGTTGCTAGAGAAAAAGTAAGACAAGCCCAAATTGATTTGGATACTGCATATTCAGGATATAAGCCAACTATTGATTTAGAATATAGTAATGCTCGTACTAAACTAGATCCAAGCGATGATGGTCGTAATACTGACGCAAATAAATACAATGATGAAACAATAAAACTTCAATTAAAACAAAATTTATATTCAGGTGGTGCTACTGAATATAAAATCAAAGGTTTAAAAAAGAGTTTAGAAGTTGCAAAAAACCGATATGAGCTTTCAATAGCAACAGAAATTCAAAATGCTATTAAAGCATATATGGGAGTTGTATTCTCTCACCAATCACTATTAGTTACAGAATCCAATATGAAATCACTTAAAAGAATACTGGAAATAGTTACAACAAAATATAAATTGGGTGCTGCTACTATTGGAGATTTAAATTCTATTAAGGCTAGTGTTTCAAACGCAGAAACAAAACTTAGTAAAACAAACTCTAAGTTTGTAGAGGCCTTGAGATATTATGAATATATTGCAGGAGAAAAATTCAAAGATACTTTACCCTATGAATACAACTTTAAAATAAAAGTTGGTGAATTAGATAAGTTGATTGAGGAGAGCTTTGAAAATAATTTGAATATTGTTAGTTATCGATTGACTATTGAATCTGAGCGTAATAAATTAAAAAGTGCACAGTCTTCATTTAAACCTAAAGTTGATCTTGAATTATCGAGTACAAGAATATTTAGCAAAGATGCTTTACCTGAAGATCTTTATATCCAAAATAGAACTTCTGCAATGATTAAAGTTAAGTATAATTTATATAATGGTGATAAAGACTATAACAAGGTTTTATCAGTATATAGTACGATTAGAGAGGTTAATTATAAAATTGAAGAAGAAAAAAGAAAATTAAAATGGATAATTTCAAACTTGCATCAATCTTTGCATTCACAAGATGATTCTATTCAAAGTACAATTGATGAAGTAGATTCTTCAAATGTTACAGTGGAGTCTTATTGGGAAGCTTTTAAAAATGGAGAACAAGATTTACTAACACTTTTAACTGCACAAAGACAACTAAATACGGCACAAGTCTCTTTGATAGAATCTTATCAAAATAGGTTAAATGATTATTATAAACTATTATTTGAATCAGGTGCTCTTGTAGAACATTTTCAACTAGACCCTACAAAAGATAATTTTATTGATTTTACAAAAAGTAATTATAAAAAGAAAAACTCAGCACTAAGTGCTGAACAAGTAAATTTAATGGAATTTGCAAAAAGAAAAGAAAAAAAAGAAAAAGAAACGACAGTTCAAAAAGTTGATACCTTAGAAGATATTTTAAAATTTAAAGATAAATTTTTAGATACTGATGATGATTATTTTACAATTTATATTGGTAAGTTCAAATCTATTTATGATACTTTTAATTATATAAAAAGTAATAAGTTCTCTAAAAAATCTTTCATGGTGGATGAACTAGAAAACTATAAGTTTAAAAATGTCTTGGCATATGGTATTTTTGAAACAAAAAAAGATGCTAATACTGCTGTGGATTCATTGAAAAAAGTTGAAAACAAAGAGTATAAAGTTGTATCAATTGGGAAAATAAAAGATTTATATAAAAAATATATAGATGGTTATGATCAATTAAAACCAAAAGAATTAGTTGAGACTAGAACAATTAAAATGGTGCCAAAAGCTCCTTCAGAATATTTCACAAATAAAGAGTTCAAAGATAAATTTTTATTAGCAAATGAAGATTATTACACAATTAATCTTGCTACTTTATCAAATCTTGATAGTGTAGTAAGACTTGTTAATCGTGAGAATCTTTATGATAATTCATTTATTTTTAGATATGGTCCAAAAAAAGAGTGGATAAAAATTGTTTATGGGGTATATGATAGTTATGAAAAAGCAGAACTTGCCTTAAATTCATTATCTAGTGATGTAAAAGATAAATATTTTCCTATTATTGAAAGCATTAAAAGTAAACAAGATTTATATAAAAAATATTCTGATTTGAAATTAGGAACTCCAAGTTTTTCTACTAAAAAAGGAGAGTTTGTCAAACTTTCAGAAGAGACAAAAACCCATTTAAGAGATGCAAAAACAAAAAAAATTATTCAAAAGAAAGTTCAAGATAAACCTTCAATAAATGAAGAGAAAATAGAGAAAATAGAAAAAATAAAAGATAAAGAAAAACCATCTTCAGAAAAATATACAATTAATGCTGTAAAAATCAAAAAAGATAAAGTAAATTGGTTCTTAAATAGGTATGAATTGAAAAATTATAATATAAAAGATTTGGGAGATGAAAAAGTAGAGATAAATTTAGGCACTTTTGATAGTAAAGAAGATGCTTTAAAAGCTTTAAATAAATATCATCCATATATTCAATCTAGTGCAAAAATAGTAAAAGAGTAATAAATGACAATACGAAATAAGATTTTTATATTTATAGCTTTTATAATTATTTCTATATCTTTATTTGTAATATCATTAATGTACTCTTCTGAAAAAGCACTGATTGAATCAAATTTTGAAAAAACTAATCAAAAAAATAGAGAATTTTTAATAAGTACTTTACAAAAGAATCTTTTAATAAACAAAGAAGAAGTAATCAATAACATACTTGATATGACACTAAATAATACAAATATCAAATATATAAAAATCTTTTTTGAAAACTATTTATTTACGAAAGAAGCATTAATAAAAAACTCAATATATCCTCATTATTCTAATTGGAAAATTAGTGATGTAAGTGTAGATGCTAGAGTAGGGTATATAAA